>CALXGL010000034.1 GCA_944387825.1 uncultured Oscillospiraceae bacterium
AAGCGCAGGGCGGCAGGCGCAGCCGCGCGTACGCCAGAAAGAGAACAACCTTTGATATGAACCTTGTCCTGAACGGTTCGGAGAAGTATCCAACCGACAGGTAAAAGAAAATGCACATAGTAAAAGCGGAAAGTTTCATATGAAACTTTCCGCTTTTACTATGTTACGTTTTGCACGCAATGCTGTATAATAGGTGGCATCTGAGAGATAAAACAAAAATGAAAGGAGAAAATTACATGAAAAGAATCGGCACTATTTCAAAGCTGAAGCCCGGGACCGCCGAAAAGTACATCGAGCTGCACAAGAATGTGTGGCCGGGTGTGGTGAAGGCGGGACATGACGCCCACATGCAGAATTTTTCGATTTACAGATGCGGCGACTACCTGTTTTCGTATTATGAGTACACCGGCGACGACTTTGAGGGCGACATGGCAAAAAAGGCCGCTCTGCAGGTCAGCCAGGACTGGCAGAAGGCGACGGGGGAATACCGCGAGATAATGACGGAGGACGGAGAGCGCTTTATAGAGCTCGAAGAGATCTGGCACGAGGACTTTGAGGCATAAAGGAGGCTGCTGACATGCTGAAAACTCAATGCACCAATCCGCTGCTGCTGAAGGCTTTGAGCGCCTGCGGACACGGGGATAAAATACTGCTTGTGGACGGCAACTATCCTCTGGCGGCCAGGAGCGGGGACGCCGAAAAGATATTCCTGGGTGTAAGCAGGGGGCTGCCGACGGTCCCTCAGGTGCTTGCAGCCATAGACAGTATCTGCGCGGTTGAAAAAGTAGAGGCCATGGTGCCGGAGGACGGAAGCTTCTCCGAGCCGCTTAAAGAGTGTATGGAGATACTCAGCGGCCTGGACGCCGCGCCCGTAGGCCGCTGGGAGTTTTACGACATGGCCTGCAGGCCGGACGTGCGCGTGGCCATCTCCACCGGCGAGGACAGAACCTACGCCTGCCTCCTGCTCACAGTGGGCGTCGCATAAAATAAAAGCACCGGAAAATGCACCGCTCCAGATTGTGCGGACAGTACAAAAAGGTCCCCTGATGCAGTACTTCTATTTTCCTACATCAGGGGGCTTTTTGTCTATTGTCCGTTTTTGCTGGGGCGGTGCAAAATCCGGTGTTTTTTGCTGCGTAAATACACTTTACTTGCGGTATTTGTCCACAATGGCGCGCATTGCGTCCCAGTTGTCCTCCATGCCGCGCACGAGGGTGAACTGCGTGCGGGCGCGGTCAAGGTTCTGCTGCGGGCGCTGGATATGGAAATAGTGGTCGCCCTCCAGATAGTCGGTGAGGAAGCGGATGCCGCACTCGAGCGTCATCAGCTTGGCGCCCCATGGGAGGTAGTCAAGCTCCGCGTTCGTCAGCGCGCCTCCGGCGCCTTCGAGAAAGGCCTTGGTATAGACGTCAAAGAGCTCAAGGTTGAAGTGCACCTTGCTCTGGTCGGGCTCGTCCTCTTCGTTGTCGTTGGCGCCGAAGCGTATCGAGTCGCCGAAGTCGTTTATGGAAAGGCCGGGCATGACCGTGTCCAGGTCGATAACGCAGATGCCGCCGCCGCTCTTGCGGTCGATAAGGACATTGTTGAGCTTCGTGTCGTTGTGCGTGACGCGCAGGGGCAGGATTCCGTCCCGCAGCGCCTGCATATCCACGGAGCAGTCCGCTCGGCGCTCGAGGACAAAGTCTATTTCCGGCTGCACTTCCTTCACGCGGCCCATGGCGTCCGCCTCTATGGCCGCAAGGAATTTCGCAAGGCGGTCCTCGGTGTCGTGGAAGCGGGGGATGGTCTCATAGAGCGTATCCGCCGGGTAGCCGTCGAGCATGCGCTGGAAGCGGCCGAAGGCTGCGCCGGAGGCGGCGAAAAGCTCCGGCGTCTGCGCGCTCTGGAGGCAGATCGTACCCTCTATGAAGGGGTAGCAGCGCCAGGCGCTGCCCTCGCTGTCGGTGTAATAGCTCTCGCCGCTGCGCGTGGCCCAGACGCTCATGGTCTCACGCTCGGGGTCGCCGCCGGCAGCGCGGATTTTTTCCGCCAGATAGCGGGTGACGCCGACGATGTTGCTCATTACCTGCTCGGGGTGCTTGAAGGCGGCGGAGCTAATCCGCTGGAGGATAAAGCGGCGGCAGGGATCCTCGCCGGGCTGGGTGTGGACTACAAAGGTGTCGTTTATGTGGCCGTGCCCGTAGCGCACCGCGCCAACGAGCTCGCCGCCGAAATCAAAGGCGTCGAGCGCCTCGCTGAGATACTGTTCGGCTTTGGACATGCTTATACCTCCCAGAGGTTGTCGGGGTAGAGGCCGGCTTCGGTCATGGCGGCTATTGCGTTTACAACGGCCGGATGATCCTCGCGGTAGGTGACGCCGTACCACTTGTCGGCGCTGCGCAGCACCTTGACGCGGGCTTTGCCCTCGTCGAGCAGCTGCGTAACCACGCTGGGGAGGAAGTACTCGCCCTTGAGCGGGTTCTCGGCAATCGTCCTGTCGAGGAAGGCAGGGAAGCGCGCGGCGGCCTCGTCCAGGAAGCTGCGAGTGAAGCCCCAGAGGTTCATGGAGACGATGGTGTCGCCGGAGAGCTGCGTCCAGGTCTCGCCGCCGTCCTCGGTGAAGCGCGCGTCGGCGCCGTCGGCTTCGATGCGGGTGCGCTCCGTAACGCGCACGAGGCAGTTGTCGGCGTCCTCCTCGCATATACCGCGGGCGACGGAGCCGTTCTCGGTGACGGTGTTGCCCAGGCGGTAGCCGACCATGGCGTACTCGTAGCAGCCCGGCTTATCCGGGTTGTTGGCGAGGTAGTTATATATCTCACGGAAGCCCTCGGGGCCGTAGTAGTCGTCGGCGTTTACGACGGCGAAGGGGCCGTCAACAACATTGCGCGCGGCGAGCACGGCGTGGCAGGTGCCCCAGGGCTTGACGCGGCCCTCGGGCACAGAGTAGCCGTCGGGCAGGTCGGCGAGCTCCTGATAGGCGTAGCGCACGTCTGTGACCTTGCTGAGCCTGTCGCCGATGCCGGCCTTGAAGGCGTCTTCTATCTCGTGCTTTATCACGAACACCACGGTCTCAAAACCGGCGCGGCGCGCGTCGTAGATGCTGTAGTCGATTATGAGCTGGCCGTGGCTGCCAACGGGGTCGAGCTGCTTGAGCCCGCCGTAGCGGCTGCCCATACCGGCGGCCATGACGACCAGAACGGGTTTGTTCATATCCTTACCCCCTGTGAAAGCTCACTGATTATATCCGTTCGGGTTGGCGCTCTGCCACTTCCAGGAGCTCTCGCACATCTCGTCGATGCCGTACCTGGCCTCCCAGCCCAGCTCAACGCGGGCCTTCTCGGGGTCGGCGTAGCACTCGGCGATGTCGCCGGGACGGCGGGGGTCTATTACGTAGGGCAGGGTCTTGCCGCAGGCCTTTTCATAGGCGTGCAGCACGTCGAGGACGCTGTAGCCTTTGCCGGTGCCGAGGTTGCAGGTGAAGAGGCCGCATTTTTTGTCGAGCTTTTTGAGCGCGGCGACGTGGCCGCGGGCGAGGTCTACGACGTGGATGTAGTCGCGCACGCCGGTGCCGTCGCGGGTGGGGTAGTCGTCGCCGTAGACGTGCAGCTTTTCAAGCTTGCCGACGGCGACCTGGGCGATGTAGGGCACGAGGTTGTTGGGGATGCCGCGGGGGTCCTCGCCGATGAGGCCGCTCTCATGCGCGCCGATGGGGTTGAAGTAGCGCAGCAGGGCCACGTTCATGCTCGGGTCGGCCTTGCAGTAGTCCATGAGTATCTGCTCCTGGAAGAGCTTGGAGGTGCCGTAGGGGTTGGTGGTGCCGCCGGTGGGGAAGTCCTCATTGATGGGGACGGTGGCGGGATCACCGTACACGGTGGCAGAGGAGGAGAAGACAAAGTTCTTCACGTTGTGGGCTCGCATGGCGTTGAGAAGCACCAGAGTGCTGGTGAGGTTGTTGGTGTAGTACTCCAGGGGCTTTGCTA
>CALXGL010000035.1 GCA_944387825.1 uncultured Oscillospiraceae bacterium
CGCGTACTGTTCAGAGTCCATGCCCTGCGGCAGATAGTTTATGGTGACAACGCAAATCTGCGCGCCGCTGCAGTACTGCTCGAGAGGGCCGCTTGCGTTGAGAATAAGCTCCTTCGTCTCCTGTGAGAGCGTGCCCGCGTTGTCCGTGACATAAAAGTCCGGCCCGGGCTCGATAAGCTCGTCGGCGGCGAGAGCGCCGAAGCTCAGGACGAAGGTGAAAAGTATAGCTGTCAGTGCAAATAGCGCTTTTTTCATGGTTTAACTGAAGGTCTCCGGGGGATATACGCCGGCAAATTCGGCCAGCTCACGGGTTGGGAACTTGTTGTAGGTGCCGCGCATGAACTCAAGCACCTCGCTGTTGTAGCTGTTTTCGTCTATCATCTTCTGCGCGCCGTTGAAGGCCGTCACATACTCGTCCGCGAGCTCGCGCTCCTCTTCGGTGAGCTCATGCGCTTCCAGTTCGTTAACGGCGCAGCTGAACTGCTCGTTCAGGTCGTCGTTCGCGTATTTCATCGAGCTTATGCTGGCGTCGTCACAGGCCCATATCAGATATTCGCGGGCGTCGGCCAGCTCGTTCGCAACGCCCTGATTATACCTGTAGACTATGGTCCAGATGCCGTTGGAGGCGGAGAGCTTTTCCTGAAGGCGGGAGTATATACTCCTCTGGCCGTCGACGTTTTCATAGAAGCCGTCCTCCACTGCGTCTATTTCCTCGCCGAGCATGCTCTGGGTGTTCATGACGAGTATTGCGGCGCAGAGTATTACCGAGACAATTACCGCGCCGGCGGGTTTCTTAAAAAAGCTCATTTAATCCTCAACCTCTCAGCTCGAGGAGCTTCTGCCTGAGCTCGCCCTCAATACGGCCCAGCTCGACCTCGGCCTCTGCGCGTTTAGCCGCGCCGTCAGCCTGTATCTGCCGAACCTCCTCGAGGGTGGCTATGAGCTCCTGATTGGTCTTCTGCAGCGTCTCAATATCCACAATGCCGCGCTCCGCCTCGCGGGCTATGGCAGCGGAACCCTGGTGGAGCTCTTCAGCGTTGGACTGAAGAAGGCGGTAGGTGACGCCGCTTACGCTTCGCTGCGCTTCCATAGCCTGCTGGCTGTGGTGCAGCGTGAGGGCCATGACCATCTGGCTCTTCCAGAGCGGAATGGTATTGACGGTGCTCGAACGTATCTTTTCGGCCATGACAGAGTCGTTGGACTGTATCATGCGTATCTGCGGGGCCATCTGTATGGAGATGGTGCGGGTGAGCTCGAGGTCGTAGAGCTTTTTCTCAAAGCGGCCTATCATGTTGGCAAAGTCGTTGGCCGCCTGCGCGTCCTCGGGCTTGTTCGTTTCCCGCGCCGCCGCCTGGAGCCTGGGCAGCTCAGTCTCGCGCAGCTGCCTGCACTTGAGCTTGCCGGCGAGGATGTACATGGTGAGCTCCTTATAATACTGCTGATTCTTCTCGTACATCTTGTCCATCATGGCGATGTCCTTCATCAGCGTGACCTCGTGCTTCTCAAGCTCGGCGGTAATCTTGTCGACGTTGTCCTCCGCCTTGTCGTACTGCGCCTTGAGCGCGGCAATGCTCTGCCGCTGCTTTTTAAAGAAGCCGAGAAAGCCCTTCTTCTCGCTCTCGTCGAAATCAAGGCCCTGAAGCTCGACCACAAGGTCAGAAAGCTCGTCGCCTATGGCGCCCATGTCCTTTGTGCGGACTGAGCCGAGCGCGGCGCCGGAAAAATCGGCTATGTTCTTCTGAGCCGCGGAGCCGTAATTGAGTATCTGCTCGCTGTTCGTAACGTCAATCTGGTCGGCAAACTGCGTAACGGCGGCCTGCTCTGCGGGAGAGAGCCGGTCAAACTCGAGCTTTTCAGGCGGGATTTCTTCCTTCTTGGGCGCGATTTCCTCGGCTGTGGGCTCGGTAAAGCTTACGGAAGCGGTCTGGGCCGCAGCGTTGGGGTCAAGCGTGAGGGAGGGGATGAACTCTTTGTTCTCGTCCATGTCAATTTATCCTTTCAGGTATATTACTGATTCTGTCCGCCGCGGGCGGCCCTTATGATAGTGTCCTGCTCGTCGTCTCCGGTCAGTCCCTCGCGCTCGAGCATACGGTTCATGACGGAGATATCCGTCTCTATGTCCAGAGCCTGATCCTCAAACAGGCTGTCGAGCTGCTTCTTGAAGGCCTCTATGGCCGTGTCGAGCATTTCCTCTATGCTTGTCATGCTCCGGCTGAGGTTTTCGCCCTCGATGCCCTGACCGCTCATCCGGTCGTATGCGTTGAGCAGCTTTATGACCGTGGGCAGGTAATAGTCCAGGAAGCGGCGTATGTCCGGGACGTCCGAGGGGTCGTCAACCGCGTCCTGAATTATCTTGTCCGAAATGCGCATGAGCTCGTTTATCCTCTCGCGGACCTCGGCCGACTGTATGGAGCCGTAGAGCCGGCCCATTTCCTTTATCGCGGTGTGTCCCTCCTCGACTACGGCGGCGACCTCCGGGTCGAGCGGCTTTTCCGGCTCGGGCTTTTTTCTGCGAACGGGCTCGGCCTCCGGCTCGTGCTCGGGAGTTTTTTCCTTTATGAATTTCGGCAGCACTGCCGCGGCGGCGCCGCAGCATGCGGCGGATATCAGGAAGCTGGCGACAAGTCCCCACATCTTGTACATTGGAAATATGAGCGAACAGACCAGCCAGCCCAATACAAAGATATATATCGGCAGCACGGTGGACCAGCTGCCTTTGCTTTTGCGCTTCAAAGCTTTACCCTCCTCGGAGGCATATGGTTATACACTTTTATTCTAAAACCAAATGTCCCCGACGTCAAGTGCATTTGAAAAAGCCCTTGACTTTAACATTATTCAATGCTATATTGAATAATGTTAAAGGAGACGGTGAAATGACCCTGGAAGTCCTGCCAAATTGGATGGCGAACCTCGCAGACGAGGATCTGGCGTTTATAAAGCGCTTCGTGCTGGCCTCCGGTTCCCTCAAGGAGGTTGCCCGGGAGTACTCTGTGACATACCCGACCGTCCGTCTGCGCCTCGACAGGCTCATAGAAAAAATACGGCTTGCCGAGCAGAGCGAACAGGAGCCGTATATCGCGCTTATACGCCGGCTCGCCGTAGATGAGCGCATAGACGTAGACGCGGCGCAGCTGCTGATAAATGAATACAAAAAGCTCAGGGAAGGAAAGATGCAATAATGCGAATGTTCGCTGTGATAATTCTGTTTGTGATAATCGTACTGTTGGAGCTGTACCTCGCGCACAGGCCATCACGCTGGCCGGGGCTTGTGCTGCCGGGAATATCGCTGGCGTTTTCGCTGCTTTACCCGCTGAGCATGGCGGACATGGGACAGGGTGCCGGTATGCTCGCGGCGCAGCTGCTGCTGGTCTGGCTGCTTGCGAACATACCGACGCTTATTCTGCTTGCCATATATTTTGCAGCGCGACGCCGCGTAAAAAGTACCCGCGAATACGAAAGAATGCGCGCGCAGGATCTCGGATAAAGCGTAATCCCCCGGTTATCCGGGGGATTTT
>CALXGL010000036.1 GCA_944387825.1 uncultured Oscillospiraceae bacterium
AGGGCGCTGTCTGTATTATTGCTCGCCGCGGCCTGCCTCGCGTGCTTTGCGGGGTGCGGGACAGGCGGACCTGCCGAGGTGACGCCGGCGGCTTCCATCGGTGCGGCTCAGGCCGTCCCGCAGGAAAACCACGCGCTGGCGATGAGCAACATGGGCTGGCTGCCAAACGACGGCGGGACGGGCTTTTTTATCCCCGGCACGACCATGCTGAGCTACTACGACATGGGCCAGAGGGAGACGATAGCCCTGTGCTCGCAGCTCGGGTGCCATCACGTCGATGAGAGCTGCGAGGCGTGGATAGGCCGCAGCGTGGCCCTGTTCACAGTTTACGGCGGGCAGTGGATCGCCGTGGACAACGACGTGTCGGGTAGCGTGATCATAAGGTCGATTGACCCGCAGTCCAGGGACAGAAGGGTGATTTGCGAGCTGCCCGGCTCCGAAGGCTCGACCTATTACGCCGGGAACGGCTTCGCCGCGCACGGCGGCCTGTATCTGACGCTGACCGAAAACAGGCTGAACGATCTCGGCGGCTATTCGTCTGAGACGGCGTTTGCGAGGCTGGATTTGAAGTCGGGCAAGCTCGAGAGGCTGCTGGAATTCACCGGCGAGTTCACCGCGCAGTTCGCCGGCGCGACGGATTCGAAGGTCCTGTTCCTGGTAGACTATTTGGACGCGGACCTGGCGCCGCTCTCCGAGTACTCATCGCAGAACCCGGACGGGGACTACGCGGAGTATCTCGACGAGATGTGGAGCAGGCACTCCGTGTCCGAGCTGAGGCTGTGCGACATGGATATGTCCGCATACGACGTGGTCGATTCCGGCGAACTGTGGCTCAGCTCATCGCAGATTCTCTGCCGCTACGGCGACTTCTCCCTCTACGCCAAGGGCGGGGAGCTGTACCTGTACGACCTGGCCGGGAACACGGTCCGGCCGGTGTCCGCCAGGGAAGGGATTATAAATTTCTGGATAATGGACGGCCGGGTCTTTTACATTACGTCGGATGACGGGATACATCTGTTCTACTGCGGCCTCGACGGCGGGGACGAGACGGAGATGAAGGGGTCGGTCAGCGCTGACGCCATCGTGTTTTCCCCCTCCGCGGAATCCGGGGACGCGTTTTACGGCGTCTATTACGACGCCCAGGCGGGCGAGAGCGTCCGGGGCTGGATATACAAATCCGACTTCTACGCCGAGGACTACGGCGCCGTCGTAGCTGTCTGAGAGAAGCCATGGAACTGGAATTCAGGAACATCTGCAAATCCTACGGCCCCAAAGCGGCGCTCAGCGGCATAAATCTGACGCTTAACGAGGGGATTTACGGCCTGATCGGGCCAAACGGCGCAGGCAAGAGCACCCTGCTGAGCATCCTAACGGGGAACCTGCGCCCCTCCTCCGGCGAAATCCGCTTTAACGGCCGCAATACAGATTCCATGGGCAGGGAGTTCCGCTCCCGGCTGGGGTATATGCCCCAGCAGCAGGCGCTGTATCCCAGCTTTTCTTGCGAGAGCTTTTTGTATTACATGGCCTCCCTTCGCGGCATGAAGCCGGAGCGCGCGGACGCCCGGATTGCGAAGCTGCTGCGGCTCTTAGAGCTTGAGGAGGTAAAGAACAAGCCCGCCGGGGCGCTTTCGGGAGGGATGCGGCAGCGGCTGCTTCTCGCCCAGGCCATGCTGGACGAGCCGGACGTACTTGTCCTGGACGAACCCACGGCGGGCCTGGACCCGAGGCAGCGGATAGCCGTGAGGAACCTTATCGCAGGCGCGGCCCTGCACAATATCGTAATTCTGTCCACGCACGTTGTATCGGACGTGGAATACGTCGCCAGGGAGCTGATTTTAATTCAGGAGGGCCGGATTCTGACGAAGGACACCCCGCAGAACCTCTGCGCGGCCGTCGAGGGAAGGGTGTGGGAGGTCGAGGTCCCGGAGGAATCCCTTGAGGAGTGCTATAATTACGGGCTTGTGAGTTCGCTCAGGCGCGGGAGGAACGGCGTCATGCTCCGGATGCTGAGCGGCGAAAAGCCGCCCTACCGCTGCCGCCCGGCCGAGCCGACGCTCGAGGACGTTTACCTTGACGCCTTCGGCGACAGGGAGTAGAGATGAAGTAGGAAATAAGAAAATTCATAGGCGGCCGCCTCTGGGCGCTGATAATCCCCCTGGCCGTCATAGCCAACGCGCTTTTGTTCAACGCCTACCTGGACGAAAGCGGGGCGCGGTACGTCCGGCGGCTGTACGAAACCAGGGAGGCCGTGCCGGAGCTGGCGGAGCAGCTCCGGCTGGCGGTCTACTCCGGCCGGGCGTATGAGCACGAGCTGCTCACAGGCAACATCTATGACGAGCTGGACCTCTATGAGGACGTGCTGCAGAGGATTGGGTCGGTGGAGGGCTACTCCGAATTCCTCGGCGGCGTGCTGGCGGGAACCAGGGCGAGGATAGGCTCCGGCCTGTTCGGCGCCGAGGACGGCTTCGAGCTGAATTCGCTGTACGCGGCTGAGCGTATGTACGAGGGCCTCGGGCGCATCGAGCCGGAGGCGTGCTTTTCGTACCCGTTCGAGCTGCTCTGCGGCTACAACCTCCGCGACGCCATCGCGGTGTTTATCGGTATCTCCATGGTTCTGGTCCTGTTCTGCCAGGAGGCGGAAAGCGGGACGGTATACCTGATCAAGCCTGCCCGGAACGGGCGCTCGGGCCTCTTCGCCCGCAAATATTTCGCGGTTTTGCTGATGCCGGCGGCCGTATACGCCGCCATGTGCCTTTGCGACTTCGCCATAGCCTCCCTAAGCTATGGCTTCATAGACTTCACTTTGCCGGTACAGTCCATGTACGGCTACCTGGCCTGCCCGTATAAGCTCTCGATAGGCGCCTTCGCGCTGAGCCTGGCGGCCACTAAGCTCCTGGGCCTTTTCGCGGTTTTGAGCCTGTGCGTGCTCCTCGGCTGCATTTTAAAAAAGCCCGCGACCATTATCGCGGCGGCGGCCGCCCTGGCCGGCGCGTACGCCGCTTCAACGCTTCCCGACAACGCGGCGAGGTATCTGAACATACTCGCCCCGTGGGACGCCGGCGCGCTGTATGAGGGCCTGGTCTACCTGGACGTTTTCGGCCTTCCCGTGAGCAGACTGGCGGCGGCGCGGGCCTTTTCGCTTTTCGTCATATTGGGCGGCTTTTCCGCCGCGCTGGCCCTGTTCGTGCGCAAACGCGCCGGCAGCCGGCGGCGCGCCGGCGCCGGAGGGCGCGGGCCGGCTCCGGGGCGCAGCCTGAACGCCCGGCGCCATGAGGCGCGGAAGCTGCTGCTTTCGTGCGGCGGGGCGGCGGCCGTCCTGGCCCTGATATGCGTCCAGGCCCTGGCTTACGGCGGCTATTCTGCCGAAACCGGCTC
>CALXGL010000037.1 GCA_944387825.1 uncultured Oscillospiraceae bacterium
TGGCGGGGGCGGAATTCTTGTTTGCTTCTGCCATTAGACTGAAAACTCCTTTCGCGCCTTACTTGGTCTCGTTGTGGACCGTGTACTTGCGGCAGCGGGGGCAGTACTTCTTCATCTCGAGACGGTCAGGCGTGTTCTTCTTGTTCTTGACCGTGAAGTAGTTGCGCTCCTTGCATTCGCTGCACCTGAGTATAACTTTGACTCTAGCGCCAACAGCCATGTTTCGGCACCTCCTTGTAGTATTGGCCGCGTTCGCGGCCTGTTGCCTCCCTGAGCGTACCGGTACGCGCGCTTTCGCGCAAATGAGCGCGCGAAAAGAAACCCGTCCGGCCGACAGGTAGAATTAGTATAACACCCGAAGACTGTAAGGTCAATTGTTATTTTGACTTTTCCGGAGTTTTTTCAGCCGTTGAATATGTAAATTGTTTAACTTAGTTCATTTTGCCTTAACAGGCAGTTCATAAGTGCATGGTATCTTGTAGATGCTGACAGGGAAGTCAGAACAACGCGGTCATCGGAGGAGCCACGCGCGCCGCGCGGAGGGTCAGAGCCGCCGCCAGAAGAGGCGCTGCGCTCCGGAGACTGCCATAAGCTTAAGCAAAGACGGCTACTGCCCGCCGGGAAGGCTTGCCCTTCCGAAGCGGCAGACCAGATATGACGCCGCAAGGCGATAATATAACCGCCCGTTTTTAACGGGCGGTTTTTGCGTCTCATTTTGAAGCCCGGGCGTAGACAAAGGCGTTCGGAAGCTGGCGCCCGTCGGGCAGGGCGGGGTTGGAGCAGCGGGTCACGCTCTCGCCGTCGTACCAGAGTATGGCGCTGGTGCCGCCGTCAAGATTCATGGCCTGCATACAGCCGTGCCGCTCGAGTATGGTCGAGCACTCGTCCACGCTTACGCCGAGCGAGTCTATGAGCCGGCCTTCTATCACAAGCATGAGGATTTCGCCCCGGCCGGACTGGCCTATCACCGCACGGGGGTTGAGGCTGTCCCAGCCCCAGGTGTTCAGCCTTTCCCCGTCCACGATGAGGGCCGGGGTGAACTCCACGGCGTCGGTGGTCTCGGGATGGACCGGCGCGGAGGCGTCCACTATATAAAAATGGTCGTCCTCCCGCAGCTCGATGCGCTTATAGCTCCAGCCCAGGTGGTCGCCTCCGCCCACGCCGCCGGACATGGCGTAGCCGGAAATCGTGCCGCCGCTGCCGACGCCGCCCTCGTCCATGAAGCTGCTGGCGGTCATGGCGAGAACGCCGTTATGCGCCTCGGCTATGGCCCCCGCGGTCTGGCCGCGCTCTCCCAGATGCGCCGAGTTCTGCACCGAGAGACGGCTCGGATCCTTGGCGACGGCCAGGACGCCGCGGTAGCCGCTTCCGGAGACGCGCAGGAGCAGAATCTGATTCGGCACGTCTATGGCCAGCACCTGCTCGCCCATGGAGGTTTTTATTGTGGTGCCTCTGTCCCTGAGCCCGGCTTCATTTATGCAGAGCCCGTCCCAGCCGCCGTCCAGCGCCTCGGGGTGCTCGGCGAGCCAGGCCTCCATGGATTCACGGTCGAGTTCCCAGAAGAGCTCATAGAACTCGCGCTCGGAGAGGCCTTCGCCGGAGTCCGTCGGGCGGGGGCTCCCGGTGCTCTGGGCCCAGTCGTCGGAGGAGTTGTGCTGGGTCTGCTCCTCCATGGCGTCGGAGCGGGCGGCCATGGCCTCGTCTATCACGCTCTCCGGCAGGAAGGCCGTGGCGAGCCACTGGTGGCTCATGGTGTCCATGGCTGTCTGTATGTATATTGTACGCCACTTGGCGATGAAGGGTATGTCGGAAAAGGCGAAGAGGCAGTAGAGCCCCGCGAGCAGGACGAGCGCGGCCAGCAGGACTTTAAGCGCCCTGCGTCCGCGCCTTTTTCCGCGGGACTTGCTTTCAACGTGCTCAGAGCCGGTATTTCCGAATAATTTTAATTTGCTCAAGATATAACTCCCGTATAAATTTGCCGCCCTCCGGCGGAAAGAAGCCCGGGCCATGGCCGCGGGCAGATAAAACCCGGTTTCCCGCAGCGCCGCCGGGATGTGAAAGGAAAGCGAGCGCGTGAAGCGCCCACTGAAAATGAATGCGGCTTTGTCTCATAAGACGCGCCGGCAGCGGAAAAAGTTTCGCATGTCCGGCAGGGCGCGCGGTGAAATCAGAAGTCCCCGGCCAATGGCCGGGGACTTAACTCGCGCTGCGGCTTATCTTTCCATGAAGCGGGACAGGAAATCCCGCGTCTCCTGCTTTTCGGGGGCCTTGAACATGTGCTCAGGGCATCCCTGCTCCCAGATAACGCCGTCCTTCATGAAGACGATGTTGGCGGAGACGTCGCGGGCGAAGGCCATCTCGTGCGTGACGACCAGCATGGTCATGCCCTCCTCGGCGAGCGAGCGCATGACGGTGAGCACCTCGCCGACCATCTCGGGGTCGAGCGCGCTCGTCGGCTCGTCGAAGAGCAGTATCTCGGGGTCCATGGCCAGCGCGCGGGCTATGGCGACGCGCTGCTTCATGCCGCCGGAGATCTGGCGCGGCTTGGCCTTGATGTACGGCCCCATGCCGACGCGCTCGAGGTACTTCATCGCCGTCTCGCGGGCCTCGGCCTCGGAGCGCTTGAGCACCTTCATCTGGCCGACCATGCAGTTTTTCAGCACGCTCATGTTGTCGAAGAGGTTGAAGCTCTGGAACACCATGCCGACCTTGGCGCGGTACTTGTTGGGGTTGACGCCGCCGTTTACAACGCTCT
>CALXGL010000038.1 GCA_944387825.1 uncultured Oscillospiraceae bacterium
CCGACCAGATAAACGAAATCCTGCTCCACCGCCTGCGCAGCAACATCCGCTTCTGCGCCGCCTGCGGCAAACCCCTCCCCCTCCACTACCACAGCCGCCTCTGCAAAGACTGCTGGCGGAAGAGGGAAAAGTAGGGAGCCGGTCAAGCAAAAGGGCCCGCCTTTCGGCGGGCCCTTTCACATTTTTGCCAAATAAATTCAAGCACAAGAGTAGGCTCGCAAGGCCTTCTCTTTTTTTGACTCGGTCAAAGCGCAAATTGACTGTGCTTCAAAGCTTTTCCCGGAAACGTTTTACCTCATCCATGAACGCCTTTACGCGCTCATAGTCCACCGCGTTTTCAAACACTCCGTTAACCTTAAACGTCGTGGCGCAGACCGCGCCGTCGGAGTGAGACAATTGCCTCGCTATGTTTTCTTTTGTGCAGCCGGTGTTACACAGCACGGGAGTGCGTTTGACCGAGGCCTTCACTGTTGTCAAAACCTGGGTGTCGGTCTCGCTGCCGGCGGTCAGGCCGGAGACGCATATCGCATCCGGCCGATGATTGAACTCGGTAGACCTGGCAATGTCGGCTATAGAGCGGTCAGCCAGATACCGCGCAGCCTCGGGGACTATATTATACAGCATTTTTACGTTGTCCGCACCTATCCTGGCCCGATGCCTCGCCGTTTCACCGGCGTTGGTGTTCCAAAGGCCGAAGTCGCTGGCATAAACCCCGGATATTATCTCGCGGATAAAGCTGCCTCCCACGGCCTTGGCAACGTCCAGGGATGCTATGGGATCCCACAGGCAGTTGACGCCGTAGGGCACTCCGATATTCTCTTTCAGGCGCCCTATTACATATGCCATGGCGGCCTGCGTTATTGGCTCAACCTTGGTGAGATAGGGCATACTGAATTCGTTTGAGAACATAACGCCGTCAACGCCTCCGCGCTGAAGAGCGTCCAGATCCCGGCGCGCGGCCTCAACCACGGCCTCCATGCCTCCGGCTTCGTCATAATACGGGTCTCCCGGTATGGCCTGCAGATGGCACATGGCGATTATCGGCTTTTTGACTTTAAATACTTCTTCCATCCAGTTCATAAGCAAAACCGTCCTTCAGTATTCATATGGCGCCCTTCGATTCTAATACTATAATATTGCGCACAAAATGTCAATAATAATCATATTGTAATCACGTAAATTCACCAGAGCGAATTGCACAAATTTACAGAGTACATTCTGTATAGCCATACAAAACAATAGATATACGTGAAAATGTCCAAAATACCGCTTGCCTGCGAAAGAAATTCATGCTATTATGTGCTCAAATAAAGTCATTTCAAATCAGATATAATCAACAGGTATCATGCGCAAGGAGAAAAAACATGATTGTTCCATCTATTGCGTCTGCGGATCCGCTGAAGCTCGGCGCGGTGCTCGATTACTTTCATGGCTGCCCGCTGCACGTCGACATCGAGGACGGGAATTTCACCGAAAACATCACGTTTGGGATGAAAACCGTTCGGGCGGTTACAAAATATCATCAGGGTCGTGCGGACGCTCATCTGTTTGTGACGGAGCCATACAAATATATAGACGCGCTGGCATCCTGCGGTTTTTGGGGAGTGTGTTTCCAAGTCGAAGCCGAGCCCTATCCCCTGCGCACGCTCAACAGGATAAGGGACCTCGGAATGAAGGCGGGCATTGGCCTCAACCTCGCCACGCCGGTTGGAATTGCCGCCGTGTTCTCGGAGGCTGTGGACTACGTAATAGTAATGACCGGCGAACCGGACAGCCGCAGCATGGATTTCTTCCCGGGAGCGCTGAACAAAATACGCCGCCTGCGGGAACTGCTTCCGGAGCGGGTTGAGATATGGGCGGACGGAGGAGTAAACCGTTCGAACATGGACGAATGCATCGCGAACGGCGCCGGCCACCTCGTATTCGGACGCGCGGCGTTCTCTCCCCTGCTCACGCCCGAGGAATTGTGTGAGCTGAACGGGCATTTTGAACCGGTGGGTAAATTTCAAATCAAAAGCAGGTGTTAAAGATGTATTTATCCGAAAAGCGCCTGGTGCTGGACTGCGCCAGACAGATGAAGCAGAACCGGCTTGTGTCCCTCACCGGCGGAAATGTGAGTTGGCGTTTGGAGGATGGGAACGTACTGGTGACGCCGTCCGGGATGGATTACGACCGTATTGAGCCCGAAGACATTGTGGCCGTGGACGCCCGCGGACGTGTGCTGGACGGCAGGAGAAAGCCGTCTTCAGATTTGAGCGCGCTGCTTTACATCTACGAGCACATGCCCACGGTAAACGCCATTATACACACGCACCAGCCCTACGCCACGGCCCTAGGCCTGGTAATGGACGAAATACCCGCGGCGCTTATCACCGTGATCGACGCCTGCCATGCTGCGGTTAAAGTGGCGCCGTACACCCGGTCCAGCGATATAAACATGGGAATACTCACCGTACAGTACGCGGGAGACGCCCTGGCGGTCGTGCTGAAAAACCACGGCGTCATGGCCTATGGAGCGGACTTGAGCGAAGCCCTCTGCTCAGCGGTTTATCTGGAGGAAGCTGCCAAAACCTTTTCAATCGCCATGTCGCTGGGAAAGCTGCCCCTTCTGTCGTACGATGACATTGCGGCCGAAGCCGAGGGCTGGAAGAGCTATGGGCAGTAAAGGAAATTGACGCTGAAGGAAAAACGGCGGTTTTGGAGGATGTACAGCCGCCGCAAGCGGATCCATGCGCCCTTTGGTCCGCGTTTCCGGCAGGTCTAATAAAATTATAGGAGGAATCAGGAAGATGAAAAACAAGGTCAAGAAATTTGCTGCTCTTGCGCTTGCCCTCGCGATGATATTCGCGCTTGCGGCCTGCGGCGAGCCGACGGAGCCCTCGGAGGAAACCGGCCAGCCGACCGGCGAGACAGAGCCTTCGCTCAAGCCCGAAGACATAAAGCTGGCCTACGCGTGCTGGAATCTTACAAACGAGTGGTTTATATCCCTCGTGGAGGGCTTTGAAGACGCCTGTGAAGAGCTGGGCTGCGAGGCCGTCATAACCGACAGCCAGTACA
>CALXGL010000039.1 GCA_944387825.1 uncultured Oscillospiraceae bacterium
GCTGCGCGACCACATGCCGAGGCAGCCGAAGCTTGCGAAGGCGTTCTGCGTGTGCCCGCTGGGGAAGGAATAGCCCGTCGCGGCCTCGCGCGCGCTCTCGACAATGGTGAACTGCGGGTCCTGCACCCAGGGGCGCGCTATGCGGCAGGTTATCTTGAGGAACTGGTTGAGCACCGTGCCGGCAAAGCCGACGGTCAGGATGTAATAGCCCAGCCCCTTGCTCAGGCACCAGAAGGCGATAATGGCCACGGCCATGTATACCGTTTCGCCGCCGAGCTCCGTGACGAGCGACATCACGGTGTCGAGGAAGGGGAAGCGGATGCTCTCGAGCGCATAGAGTAGTTCCATAGCAGCCTCCGTGAGAAAAATATGCCCCGGATGAGTTCTGCCGGCTCATCCGGGGTGACGTCAACTGATTTTATCAAACCCGCGCGGCGCTGTCAAGGCGGCTCAGAGCACGCCTGTGCCCTCCAGCAGCAGCTTGATGCCTATGCCGCAGAGCACCACGCCGCCGAGTATGCCCGCGGCCTTGCAGGATATGCCGGGCACGCGGCTGCCGATGATGCCGCCTATGAAGCATATTACGAAGGTCACGGCGGCAATCAGCAGCACGGAGGCGAGCAGCGGCACCTCCATGAAAGCGAAGGAGACGCCCACGGCCAGCGCGTCGAGACTGGTGGCGACGGCCATGACGATGAGGCGGCTGTGCCTCAGGCTTGTTTCGCACTTTTCTTCCCCGCCCCTGACGGCCTCGACTATCATCTTCACGCCGATGAAGGCCAGCAGGAAGAAGCTCACATAGGGCCCCCAGGCGCTTATTATATGGCTGACCGTGCTGCCCAGCAGCCAGCCTATGAGCGGCATAAGGCCCTGGAAAAAACCGAAGTACGCAGCGGTTATCGCCGCGTGCTTGCATTTATAATTCGGTATCGTCAGCCCGTTCGTGACGGAGACCGCGAAGGCGTCCATTGACAGACCGACGCCGATGAGTAAAATATTAAGCATGGTGTTGAACATAGGCACACTCCGGGGTGATGTATAATGGATATGGAAAAATATATGCGCGAGGCTCTGGACTTAGCGCGCGAGGCCGCGGCGGCGGGCGAGGTGCCGGTGGGCTGCGTTATATTCACGCGCGAGGGAGAGATAATCGGCCGCGGACGCAACCGGCGCGAGGAGAGCTCAGACGCCACCGCCCACGCCGAGGTGGAGGCGATTCGCTCCGCCTGCGCCGCGCTGGGAAGCTGGAACCTCAGTGGCTGCGGCATAGCCGTAACGCTCGAGCCCTGCCCAATGTGCGCCGGCGCGATAATCAATTCGCGCCTCAGCCCGGTCATTTACGGCGCGCGCGAGCCGAATTCCGGCTCTGTCGGCAGCGTTATCAACCTCTTTGAGGAACGCTACGGCCACAGGCCGGCCGTCTACGGCGGCGTGCTGGCCGATGACTGCGCCGCGGTGCTGGCGGAATTTTTCGCCGCCCTGCGGTGATCCCGGGGCGCTTTCTTTTGCGCTTGCCAAAAGAAAGCGTCCCGGACCCCGAAAGAAAAGCGCCTGGGTGCTTGTCCGGCGGCGCACAGCGCTTGCGTAGGGTTTAGCGCGAGCGGTGGACGTGCGTTGGGCATACCGTAGAAGTATACGCTTTAGCCTCCAAAACCGCGCGTTCGCTTCGCGGGCGCTCAGTATAGCTGAAACGTAGGTTTTCGGCGGTGGATTAGCGTTGGCCGCGTATAACGCACCGCCCTTGCTCGCTGCTGCGCAGCGTCGCACGGGGGCGGGCAGCGGTTCAGGCGTCTGCGCAACCACTTGCGCCTCCGCTAAACGCACGTCCCACACCCGCCTGCGGCTCCACTCAACGTACGCCCCGCACTCACCTACGGCTCCGCGCTACGCACGTCTCGCATCCACCCGTAGGGGGCGGCGTCCCCGACGCCCCGCCATCGGTGGATGGACAACGGCGGTTCCACGCCGATACCTTCCACTCACACCGCAGGGGCTTACCTTCCACGCCCGCCCGGCGTGGGTAGGCGTACAACGTGATTGCCCCGCATCCACGCCGCCGAGAGGGGCAGCTGCGCAGCCGGGACGCGGTGTGTCATCCAACCCAAGGGGCGTCGAGGACGCCGCCCCCTACGGGTGGGTGCGGGACGTAAGTCGAGCGGAGCTGCAGGCGGGTGCAAACGTGCGTTGAGTGGAGGCGTGAGGGCTTTGCGTAGACGCCAGAACCGTACCCCCGCCCCCGTGCGACGCTGCGCAGCAGCGAGCAAGGAACGTGCGTTGGTTTTGCCAGCTTCTAATCCACCGCCAAAAACCCACGTTGTCCTCCAACTAAGCGCCCGCGAAGCGAACGCGCGGTTTTGGAGGCTAAAGCGTATACCACACAGGGATGCCCAACGCACGTCCAAGCAGCTGCTAAACCCACCGCAAGCGCTGTGCGCCCCGCGTCACGCAGCAGGCGGTTTTCCTTTCGGGGGTCCGGGGACGCTTTCTTTGGCCAAGCACCAAAGAAAGCGTCCCCGGAATATTTCCCCCGCTTTTACAAAGCGGCAAAACCAAAATTAACCCGGCCTTGCGGTCGGGTTAATTCAGGCTTACTCAGTTTTTCACGCTTCCGTCGGGGTTGAACAGGGGCAGCTTCCCGAGGGTGATTATATCGGAGCGGTTGTAGGCGTCGCCCTCGGCGAGGACGGCCATCTTGCCGGCAATTATGCCTCCGGCGCGGGTCACGAGCTCTTCCATGGCGTGCAGACTCTCACCGGTGGAGATGACGTCGTCGAGGATAAGCATCCTCTTGCCCTTTATGAGCTCGGCGTCCGCGGTATCTATGACCAGCTTCTGGATGTGCATGGTGGTTATGGAGCGCACCTCGACTTCAAAAACCCCGGTCATGTAGGCTTTCGCGCCTTTCCTGGCGAGAAAATACTTTTCCGCGCCGGACTGGCGCGCCATCTCGTACAGCAGGGGTATGGCCTTCGCTTCGGGGGCTATGAGATAGTCGTACTCCGGCGCACGCTTCAAAAGTTCCGCCGCGCAGTGTACCGTCAGCTCAACATCCCCGAACATCACGAAAGCGCCGATATACAGGTCGTCCGTGACACGGCAGAGAGGCAGAGAGCGTTTTAGCCCGGCAATGTCCATCTCGTATGTCATCCTGGATTCCTCCTAAATTCTATACCGGCAAAACACCGGCCCTACAATTATACAATATCCCCCGGCAAAATCAAGCAAAACTTATTATATCACTGGTCTGTCCAGCGGCAGAATGCAGGAAAAATCACAGGGACTGGAAATCGCCGCCCTAAATGTCTAATACTTAACCAGTGAATCCTTTGGCAAACAAGCATATTGCACAAAATTTTGTGTTTTTTTCACAGGAAAACGAACCGCTTTTGAGAGAAAATGAATAAACCGTTAAGAAATGAATATGAAAGACTTGTAAACGACAAGCTTTTCGTGTATGATTTAAATGTGAAATGCAGCAAAGTGTTTGCATTCATGGATAGGGAGAGCCGGCGCTGTGGGAACATCGCCGGCAAAATAAACTTTGGGAGGGAAACATATGGAACAAGAACGCGGATCATGGGGAACTAACTTTGGCTTCCTGATGGCTGCCGTCGGCTCCGCAGTCGGTCTCGGCAACATCTGGGGCTTCCCGTACAAGATGGGCGCAAACGGCGGTTTCGCCTTCCTTGTGGTCTACCTGCTGCTCGTCATATTTGTCGGCACTATAGTAATGCTCGGCGAGCTGGCAATCGGCCGCAAGACCGGCCTCGGCGCCGTCGGCGCCTACGGACAGTTCAGCAAGAAGCACAAGTGGGTCGGCGGCATAGGCGTCGCGGCCGCATTCTTCCTGCTGGCATTCTACAACGTCCTCGGCGGCCTTGTCATGCGCTACATGATGGGCTTCCTGCTCCAGCTTATCGGCGTGGACGGCTTCAACGGCGTTGAGAAGGAGTTCTGGACCTACATACTGCACGACTACGGCTCGATGATATTCTTCCATATCGTCTTCATCGTGTCCAACATCGTCATCGTCATGGGCGGCATCCAGTCCGGCATCGAGAAGTTCACGACGGTCGCCATGCCGGCGCTCTTCTTCATGCTGCTTTTCGTCATCATCTACGTCGCGACCCAGCCGGGTGCCATGGACGGCTTCGTCTACATGCTCAAGCCCAATTTTGAGCCGCTGAGCACCATCAAGGGCTTCTTTGACGTCGTAAGAATTGCAGCGGGCCAGATGTTCTTCTCGTTGTCGCTGGGCATGGGCGCAATGATAACATATGGCTCGTACCTGAACAAGAAAGAGGATTTGCAGAAGAACTCCTGGATAATCCCCGCCTGCGATACCCTCGTCG
>CALXGL010000040.1 GCA_944387825.1 uncultured Oscillospiraceae bacterium
CCGGCATCGCCCAGGGGAACATCAGGAGCGTCTTATAGAGCTTGCGCAGCCGCAGCTTCTTCACGTTCAGCGCGCTCGCGAGCAGGAAGGCCGCGACGAGCTGCACGGCCATGTTGACCGCCGTCCAGAGCACCGTCGCGAGCAGCGCGGAGAGGAAGCCGGAATCAAAGACAAAGAGCGCGCGCCAGTAGTTATCCAGCCCGATAAGCGTAAAGTCGAACCAGTGGTATACGCTCATGTTGGTGAGCGAGATGAAGAAGGTGTATATTATGGGGAATACGACTATCAGCGCGATGAGCAGCAGGGAAGGACCTGAGACAAGATAGCTGACGAGCACGTTTTTAGTGCGTTTTTTCATATCACTTCATGTTGGCGATGAGGTTTTCCGCCTCCGCCAGGGCCTCGTCAAAGCTCTCGTCCACGCTGCGGCCGGAGAGGTTGACATCCGTGAGCAGATTGCTTATCGCAGTCCACATCACGTCCATCTCGGGGATGTTGGGCATGGGAACGGCTATCTCCGCCGTGGCACGCATGGCCTGCACCAGCTCGTCGTTCGCGACCGCTTCGTCGTCGTAGCACTCCGTCCTCGCCGGGGCACAGCCGCTCGCGAGCGCCAGCTCCACGCCGACCTCGGGCGCGGTGAGCGCCTCCAGAACGGCGCGCACGGCCTCTCCTTTGCTCTCAGCCGCGTGTGTGAGCACGTGTACGCCCTGCACACCGGAATACGGCGCGAGCTGCAGGCCCGTCTCGTCCACCACCGGCATGGGCGCAATGCCGAGCTCTATGCCGGCCTCGCGCGCGCTCGGCACCATCCAGGGGCCGCCTATCGTCGAATCGGCCTTGCCCTCGAGAAAGAGCGTGTTGACTGTCGAGTACTCCGTCTCGCCCGGCATGAGCTGCACAAACTTGAGATGGTACTCAAGCGCGTCCTTGACGGCCTGCGGCTCTGGGAACGGCTCGCCCCCGGCGCTGATTATCTCTCCGCCGAAGCCGTGGATCCAGGCGGCGGAGTAGTAGGCCGTGGAGTGCTGCTCGACGAAGCCGTAGCGGTCGCGGCCGGTGTTGGCCTCCATGTAGGCGTACAGCGCCTCCGTGGTCTCCGGCACCATTTCGTCGGTCATATATTTGCTGTTGTATATGAAGAGCAGCGTTTCAAAATACAGCGGCAGCTGATAGACCGTGCCCTTATACGACGCGGCCTCGGTGGTCATGGGGAGGTAGTTTTCCAGCTCGCCCTCGGGAAGAAGCTCCTCTACCGGCGCGAGTATGCCCATCTCGGCAAAGAGGCCTATCTTGTCGTGCGCGAAGATGAACATATCCGGCGCGCTGGACGGGTCGTTGCCGACCAGCTTGAGCGAGTCGGTGAGGCTGGTCTTTTTCTCGAGCGTTATCGTGTAGTCCGGCAGGGCCTCGTTGAGATAGCTCTGCACCACCTCGGCCACGGCGTCCTCCTTGTCGTGCCATATCACTATACTCTTCGGGTCTGACGCCTGCCCGCCGCAGGCGGCGAGCGCGAGCAGCATGAGCGCCGATAAGAGCAGCGAAATGAGTTTTTTCATGTTTCCCTCCTTATACTCCTCGGGGCGGGCGCGCAAGATACGCGCCCGCCCTCTCGACAGGAAATGAAAAGCAAAGCCTCAGCTCTTTTTCTTCTTGGATACTACGACGGCCACGGCTATAACTGCAATGACCACGACGGCTATGACAATCCACAGCACCGTATTGCCGCCGCCTGCGTCTTCAGCGGGCGCAGGCTCCGCGCTTTCGGCGGGCGTGGCCTCGGGCTCGGCCTCGCCGCTGGGCTGCTCATAGGCGACCGCGGCGTTCTCCGCGTCGGCCACGCTAATCCAGACGTCCTTTCCGGTTTCAACCGAGATGTCGGTGGTCTGCACTCCGCCCTCGTTGGCGTTGATGATGATGGAGTTGACCCAGCCGGGGACTTCGATGCTGTACCAGCCGTCCTCGCCCTCGGCCATGGCCTCGCCGGGCCAGGCGGAGAAGGCGTTGGTGCCGTCGGGGGCCGACCAGGCCCAGCAGCAGGGACCGGCCCAGTCCGCGGGCACCTGCGCGTAGACGGTTACGGGCGGCGCGTCGGGCGCCTCGGGATCTTCGTAGACGGCCTCGGTCGTGAGGTCGTTGTAGACGGTCACCCAGACCTCCTGCGGCTCCACGCTCACGGCCTCCGTCTCGGCGGCGCCGCCGTTGCCGATAAAGGTCAGGCTGGTGACGGTAACCGGCACGTCTGCCGTGAACCAGCCCTCCTCGCCGCCGGCCATGGCCTTTTCGCTCTCGCCGGCGAGAACGCTTACGCTCTCCCAGTCCAGCGGGACGTAGGCGTGGACCGTGTAGGTCTCGACGTACTCGGGAATCTCGACGTCCGCCTGCGCCTCATAGCTCACCGTGGTCGTCAGGTCGTCCGCGACGGCTATCCACACCTCGCGCCCGGCCTCGACCACGTCGCCGGCAGTCTGCACCGCGGCCTCATTGGCGCTTATTATGACGTTCTGCACGAAGGCCGGGACATAGATATAGTACCAGCCGCTGTCGCCCAGCGGCTCCATCGCCCCGCCGGGCCAGGCCGCGAAGGCGTTGGTGCCGTCGTCCGCCCAGGCCCAGCAGCAGGGGCCTGCCCAGTCAGCGGGCACCTGGGCCAGTACGGGTACCATTTCGGTCTCCGCCTCGTCCGCCAGCGCGGCCGTAGTCAAGCCGGCAACCAGCAGCAGGCAGAGCAGCATTGCCATGAACTTCTTCATTTTTGTACCTCCAATCCGTATTGGTTTATACGTCTCTGAGGCCATATTAGCATTGCAAATTAATGCGGTCAACGCGAAATTACGAAAACAGTATACTAATTAAGATATCTATAATACACAATAAAAATACGATTAAATTATAAGTATTACACATAAAAATTACCATATATCGGCTGATATATTAAAAAAGAAAAGCGCAATCTTGCGATATAAAGAAAATAGTTTCTCATATTTTTTGCAATGAAGCACGCGGACCGGCTCTTTGGCAGGGCGGGGCCGCCGCAGCTTTTCGCAGCGGATATGTTGGAAATTGCTGCGTCCGGGGCAGGGAGGGGGCGCGGCAATTCCCGCTCCGAAAAGCGATAGGGGCAAATTACGGCAGAATAGACGTTATTTGCGGCTTGTTGGGCATATTGCCTTGTGCTTTGAAGGGGTAAAAAATATAATACTTTAAAATGATAACGCATTTGGAGGGATATATGAAATCCAGGGTTTTGCTCGCTGCGGACTATCGCGGCACAGAACTGGAGGTGCCGCGTTTTCAGCCGGACTATGAGGCTGTTGAGAAAGAGCTTGAGCGGCTCGCGCGGCGGAATGCCGGCTGGGCCGAGGGCGGAGCGGCATCCGCCGGGGATATAGCGGAATGCAGACTGGAGTCCTCTCTGCCGCGCTTCAGCAAAGAGCGCGTGCGCGTTGTCGTCGGAAGCGGAATGTTCGACAGGCGCGTTGAGGACGCGCTCCTGGGCCGCATGCCGGGAGAGAGCTTCGCGCTGGAGCTGGACGGCGCCACCGTCTCGGTCTCCGTGCTCAGTGTGAAAAACCGCGTTGCGAGGGAGCCGGACGACTCCATGGCGGCCGCGCTCGGCATAGAGGGCGTCGAGACGCTGGACGATTACGCCGGGCGGATAATTCAGGCGCAGCGCAGTGAGGCCTTCGACAGCGTGCTCAGGGATATGCTGTTCCGGATAAGGGACGCCGTGATTTCCGGCAGCGAGTTCCAGCTCTGCAAGGAGGACTGGGCGTATTGCGTGAAGCTGGAGCTTGATTATTGCCGCGCGGTGGCGGCCCTGGAGGGCCTGAAGCTGGAGGAGATGACGCCCGAGCAGTTCGCGGGGCGCGTACCCGTGAAGAGCTATTACGAGCTTGTCGCCATGCTTCAGGACAGCGCGTGGGAAAAGCTCTGCGAGGGGCTGCTGGGCAGATATTACGCCGCAGCCGACGGCTTTGACGCGACGGAGGCGGAGTACGAGGCGCAGGCGGCCGATTATGCGAAGGAGTGGCGTCTCTCCGCGGAGGCAGCGCGGGCCGTGTTCAGCCCGGAATATTTCCGCATGAACGCCTGGAGCGAACACGCCTATTCCGTTTGGAAAGAGTACATAGCGGAACGGTATTACGCCGTAAACGACTGAGAAAGGGAGCAAATTGTGGCTATTGTCAATGCAGCTCAGGACGATTTCGCCGCGCTTGTCGCCGGGGATTTCTCCATTGTGGACTACTGGAGCGCGACCTGCGGGCCGTGCAGGGTCTTCGCGCGCATACTCGAGGACCTGGACGCCGAGATCCCGTTCCTGAACATCGTCAAGGTAAATATTGTGGACTGCCCGGAGCTTGCTAGCGAACAGCACATCAGCGCCATACCCACCGTGCAGTTTTATAAAAACGGCGAGCTTATCCAGACCCACGTCGGGCTCATGAGCGCAGACGAGGTCAAGAAAATAATTTCCGAGCATTTTTATTGATGATATGCCAAATGAAAAGGGAGGAAAAACCAGATGAAGAAACTGCTTTGCACCGTCCTCGCGCTTGCCATGGTGTTTGCCCTCGCCGCCTGCGGCGGAGGCAGCGACGTCGAGCCCGTTGACCCCGAGACCTGCACCTTTGACGAAATGGTGGCCTATCTCACCGCCAAGGGCTACATAACCGAAGGCGCCGAGGGCGTCGATATGCTCACCACCGCCGGCTACCTCACCGACAACACCGGCGGCAGTCTGCCCACAGCGCCCTTTGCCGACCGCGCTGCCGATTACGACGGCCTCTGGCTCATGTGGTGGGACGTCGCCGGCGAGAGCGAAGCCTACCAGGGCGTCTATGTCAACATGGCCGCCAATGCCGGTAATATCGTCTACCAGGGCGGCGCCGCCACCCTCGCGACCAGTGCCATAAACGGCCCCTTCGCGATTGCCTTCGCCGAGGGCTTTGCCGACGCGGACGCCGTCCTCGCCGACTTCGAGGCCCTGGGCGCCGAATAATGCCCTCCATCCCCCGATATGCGCGATTTTTTCGCCTGGCGGGGGTCTTTCTATACATACTGAAGGGAGGCCGTCATGGACAATAATAACAGCAGCGCTCTGTTCCGCAGGAAATACGGCAGCTTCCGGCGCTTTTTCAAGATGCTCGGCAAGGCCGGACTGCCCTACGTATGGATAATCGCCACGCTCGCCGCATCGGTGCTGATTACGCAGATTGGCGTCAACACCACGGAGTATTCCGCAAAACTGTTCTCCGGCAACGTGGGTTTCGCCACGGTCGTGCTGCCGTATCTCTTTTTTACCATACTCTCGCTGTTCCTCGGCACACTCTCCGGCCTGGTGGACAGCCTGTGTACAGTGCGCATAGACCGCAACCTGCGCCGCATGGCCTGGCGCAAGATAGTAAAGCTGCCGCTGCGCTTCTTTGAGGACAACAACCCCAAGGAGCTGGTCAGCCGTATCACCACCGACGTCACAAGCGTCAGCCAGCTGCTCATGCAGGTGTTCCTGCGCATTCTGACCACAGGGTATTCCAGCTTCGTCATACTTCAGCGCATCTCCACCTACTCAGGCGCGCTCATGTGGTCGCTTGTAGCCGTGCTGCCGCTGAACATATTCATCACATTCATACTCGGCCGCATGCGCTTCGGCGTCAGCGACCTCATCAACAGGCGCAACGCACAGCTCACCGGCGAGGTCGGCGAGCGGACGAACAATCTTCTGCTCATAAAGACCATGGCCTCCGAGAACCGCGAGGACGAGACGGTCGCCAAGCGCATGGCGGACGCCTACAAAGCGCAGCGCGCGAACATTTGGATTACCGGTCTGTCCGGCCCGATGCAGGCCATAGCGGGCGTGCTGCAGACCGTGGTCATCATTATGGTGGGCCGCGGCTTCTACTCCGACGGCACGCTTGAACTCACTCAGTGGATAGCCTATTACGGCTTCGCCGTGCAGCTTACCAATATCCTTACGACCTACTGCGGCTACTGGTCCAGCTTCAAAAACGCCCAGGGCGCGGTGGACCGTCTCAGCCAGGTCATGGACGAACCGGACGAGGACATCAATTCCGGCGAAGACGCGGGTACGGTTTCCGGCGGAATAGACGTCGAGGACGTGGACTTCGCCTTCGGTGAGAAGGTAATCTTCGACAGCCTCACGCTGCATATTCCCGCGGGCAGGATAACCGCCGTCGTCGGTCCGAGCGGCTGCGGCAAGACCACGCTTCTGAACCTCATTGACAGGCTGTATCCTCTCGCCGGCGGCAGGATAAGCATAGGCGGGCGCGACACGGGCGACTATTCCCTCGCCAGCCTGCGCCGCTCCATCGGCTATGTCACGCAGGAGTGCGTCATGTACTCCGGCACGATACGCGAAAACCTCTGTCACGGCCTGGGCCGCGTGCCGGACGAGGCCGAGCTGGACGAGGTCTGCTCCGCCGTCGGCATCCTGAATTATGTCAGGGAACAGCCGCTGGGCTACGACACGCCGGTTGACGAGGGCGGCACAAGCCTCTCCGGCGGCCAGCGCCAGCGCATTTCCGTCGCGCACGGCCTGCTCAAAAAGCCGGACTGCCTGCTGCTTGACGAGGCCACGGCGGCCATGGACATAAACGGCAAGGCCGGCGTCTGGCAGAGCATACGCACTCGCATGACCGGCAAGACCGTGCTCTTCGTGGCGCACGACGCCCAGACTCTGAGCAACGCGGACTATATCATAGTCCTGCGCGGCGGCAGGGTTGAAGCCGCCGGCGAGCGGGACATGGTCATTGCAACCAACGATTACTGCTACGAAATGATGGCGGGAGGTGCGCGCAATGGCTAAGGAACGCAGAAAAGCGCCCGACCCGATAGCAGAGCATGGGGGTAAGAAAAAGAGGTTTTCCCTGCGCTCGTACATACTCTTTTACACGCGCTTCCCCATACCCTGGTGGCTGTTCATACTCTCGCTCATATTCGGCGTGCTTGCGGCGGAGACCACCATTCAAATCTCCAAATACCTTATCCAGATAAACAAGGGCGAGCTCTATAACGGCGTCATTCTCGGCTACTCGCTTGTCTACGTGCTCAACGCGGTGATAGCCATGCTGGTCAACGTGTGCAGCGAATACGGCGTCAACAAGGTCACCTACCGCGCCCGGCGCCTGCTCTGGCGAAAGATACTGCACCTGCCCATGCGCGAGGTGGAGCGCCGCGGCCCGAGCGCTCTGGTCTCCGGCGTCGTCAACGACATCAAGGAGTCCAGCAACACAATACGCATAATCTTCGCCTTTATCTCATCGTTCTACGGCTTCATAAGGGCCTGCGTCGAGATGGCGTCCTTCAACGCCACACTCTCGATGTATATGCTGCTCCTGCTGCCGCTGGCCATTGCGATGTTCGCCCTGATAGGCTTCCTGCAATACCGCATGATGCTCAAGCGCTATGCAAGCCTGAACGTAATGACCAGCTTCTTCAACGAGCACATAGGCGCGGCCAAGCACGTGAAGGCCAACGCGCTGGAGGATTTGGAGATAGACTCCGGCCTGGACGCCATAAACACCAGATACCGCGCCGACATCTACTTCTCCTTTATGGAGACGGTGCAGGTCTTCTGCAACAGCCTGTACACCACCGCCGGCACCGTGACGATCGCCGTCGCCGGCTCCGGGCTTATCCGCTCCGGCTCCATGCCCGAAACAGGCATCAACGACTTCTCCAACTACAGGACGCGGGTGGACCAGTACCTCGCCGAGGTGCTTACCCATTACCAGACCTTCAAGGGCACCCAGGGCGCCATGCAGTACGTGGGCGTGCTGCTCGACGGTCCGGAGGAGCACCCTGACGCGGGCTACAACCTGGAGCCGCCCACCGCGGGACGCGACATCCGCCTCGAGTCCGTCTCCTTCGGCTATATACCGCAGCAGCCGGTTATCCATGACCTCTCCGTCACCATACCGGCGGGCAAGGTAACGGCCATCATCGGAAACAACGGCTCCGGCAAGAGTACGCTCTTAAAGCTCATACAGGGCGTTTATCCGCCGGACAGCGGGCGCGTGTGGTTTGGCGACGCCGCCGTGGACGAGACCAAGCCCGAACAGCTCCGACGCGAATTTGGCTATATTTTGCAGCACAACCCGTTGTTTTCCGGCACCGTACGTGATAATATAAGCTATGGCCGCGAGGACGCGACCGACGAGGAGATAGCCGAGGCCGCGCGCCTTGCCGACGCGGACCGCTTTATCAGCGCGCTGCCTGAGGGCTACGACACCAACATCGGCCTCGCGGGCGGCCTGCTCTCCGGCGGCCAGCGCCAGCGCGTGGCGATAGCCCGCACGCTTCTCACCGACCCGAACTACCTGCTCATGGACGAAGCCGGAGCGAGCCTGGACCACAAGAGCGACATGGCCATCTACCGCGCCGTGCGCGAGCACATGAAGGGCCGCACCGTGGTCGTCGTGGCTCACGACATGCGCACCGTAATGGAAGCCGACTATGTGATAGTCCTGCACAGCGGCAATCTCGAGGCAGCCGGCACCAACGAAGAGCTTGCAAAGATCAGCCCTACCTATCGCGAGTATATGGAAAAGCAGGGCTTCGGAGGGGAGGCAGAGTCATGAAGCGCTTCACGATTATTTTCTCAATCCTTCTCGTACTGGCCTTTGCCGGCACTATGGCCTACGTGGCCGCGTCGGACGAGTTCGTCGCGCCGGCGCAGCTTGTGACCGGCGAGGGCGAGGACCCGGACGCGCCGGTCTGGGACATGACCATGGACGACCTCGTGGCCTATCTCGAGGGCGAAGGGCTTATCGACAGCTCCACCGAGGTTTTACTGGCGTCCACCGGGATGTGCTCCGTATCGCTTAAATACAGCGGCGCGGAGTTCTATTACTGGGATCTCGACGCCCTGGAAGAGGACAGCGTGGAATACGAGGTCTACGAGATACTCAAGAAGGACGGCATCATCGACGTCTACAACAGCGGCAGCGTTATCTCCCCGGCGAGCAACGGCCCCTTCGCCGTCCTGACTACGTACTACGAGGGAGACCCTGACGCGCTGACCGAGGCCTTCCTGGCCTTTGGAAAGGAATAACCGGCGGGAGGCATTTATGGAGATACGGACGCTGCTGGTCGACAGCAACGCGGCGCTTCTTACGGAGCTGAAAAATTTGCTGCGGCTTTACAAGGTTTTCAAAATAACCGGCGAACTATCCACAACCGAGGAGGCTGCGGAATACCTGCTGGCCAACGATGCGGACGTCGTGTTCATAAACCAGCAGCCGGCGCCGCCGGAACGGACCAGCAGCGGCTGCTACCTTGCGGCGCTGTTGGCGTCTGCCCGGCCCGACGTGCAGGTGGCGCTGTACTCGGATGACGACTCCGCCGCGCTCAGCGCGTGGCGCTGCACCTGCTCGGGCTTTCTGAAGCTGCCCTTCGACCCGCTGGCGCTGCAGGCGCTCGCGGCCAGGCTGCAATATGTCTATGAGCTGCAGCTGACGCGGCGCGAGGCAGTCAACCGCAGCGTCATGATAAAAACCCGCAGCGGCTATCAGCTGATGAACCTCAACGACATCCTGTTCATCGAACGCAGCGACCGCAAAAACCGCATTGTCACTGAAAGCGGCCGGGAAATAGTCCTTCAGGGCTACACGCTGGGCGACATAGAGTCTCTGCTGGCCGGAAGCGGCTTCTTCCGCTGCTATCAGTCCTTCATCGTAAATTTGAGCAAGGTCAGCTTCATCCGCGCAAACTCGGACAGCAAGAGCTACGCAATCCGGTTTGCAGGCTACTCCGGCGAGATACTTCTGAGCCGCGAAAAATACCCCGAGCTCGTCGAGCTTCTCCGCGAGCGCTACGTAAAGCTGAACATCTGATAAAACGAGACTGCGCCGTCACGGATACTCCGGGGCGGCGCTTTTTTATGCGGCGCAGGCGGGG
>CALXGL010000041.1 GCA_944387825.1 uncultured Oscillospiraceae bacterium
GTGACGTTCTTGTTTATGACGTCGCGCAGGCGCTGCGTGCCGGCCTCGGGCGCGAAGGTGAGCCCGCCCCTCCTCACCTTCTGCAGGCGGCTCATGAGCTCCATTGAGAAGTTGTCCGCCCTCAGGCTGGGCAGGGAGAGGCTGACGCTGCGCGGCTCGCAGTATTCTAAAAGCCCGTCGCAGACCTCGCCGAGCCCGCGGTAGTCGCTGCTCGAGAGGCTCAGGAGCGTGGCCTCCTGACAGCCGGTGTTTTTTATCGCCTCTATGCCCTGTTCGATGAGCTTTTGCGGCGAGCGCGCGCGTATAGGCCGGTAGGCATAGCCGGCCTGGCAGAAGCGGCAGCCGCGCACGCAGCCGCGGAAGAGCTCGACGTTGACGCGGTCGTGGACTATCTCCGTGCTGGGTACAATGGGATTAGTCGGATAGTATGCCCCGTCCAAGTCCTCGACTATACGCTTCGTAACCCGCTCCGGCGCGCCGGGCAGGGGCCTCAGCTCGGCGAGCGTGCCGTCATCATTATAGACAGGCTCGTATAGGCTTGGGACGTAGACGCCGGGAATCTTTGCGGCCTCGAGCAGGAAGGACCGCTTTGTCCAGCCCTCGTCGCGCGCCCTCTGGAAGAGACGCAGTATTTCAATGTCCAGCTCCTCGCCCTCGCCGAGGGCCATGAGGTCTATGAAGGGCGCCATCGGCTCGGGGTTGCAGATGCCGGTGCCGCCCGCGAAGACCAGCGGGGTGAGCTCCGTGCGCTCGGCGCTCCGGAGAGGGAGGCCGGCCATGTCCAGCATGTCGAGCACCGTGGGATAGGCCATCTCATAGCCCAGCGAGAAGCCGAGCACGTCGAACTCGCCCACGGGGTCGCCGCTCTCCAGGGCGTAGAGCGGTATATTTTCCCGGCGCATTGCCTCGGCCATATCGCCCCAGGGCGCGAAGACCCGCTCACACCAGAACTCGGGTACGGAGTTTATGCAGCCGTAGAGTATCCGCATGCCGAGGTTCGACATGCCTATCTCGTATGTGTCCGGAAAGCAGAAGGCCATGCGCAGCTTAACGCCGCGCTTGTCCTTAATTATCTCGTTATATTCCCCGCCGGTGTACCGCGCGGGCTTCTGCACCGTGGGCAAGATGCGTCTGAGGCGTTTATCCATTGTCATACCTCTTTTGTAATCGGTTCTCGTGACAGTATATACTATCGGCCGCAATTTTACAAGCGTCTGCGCGCCAAGCCGGTTACAATCCCGTCTGCTGCAGCATCAGCAGCACCGAAGCCATCAAAAGCGCAAACCCGTAACCCGCTGCCGCGGCGGCGGCGCCCAGCAGCATCACAAGGCCTGCCGTTATCAGAGAGCACAGCGATGCGGCGCGCTCTCCGGCAATGCATGCAAGCATCCTTCCGCCGTCAAGCGGCAGGACCGGCAAAGCGTTATATGCGCTGAGCACCAGGCTGAAGCCTGATGAACACAGCAGCATCCGCGAGTTTAAGGCACCCCCCAGCTCCGAGGCCGCCCAGGCGTACAGCACTCCGGCGGCCGGGCCGGCCGCCGCGCGCAGCAGTTCGGCTCCCCTCTCCGGCCCCTGGCGCTGGGATATGACTGCTCCGGCCGCGTTGGCGGAGACCATATCTATATGTCCGCCGGTGAGCGCAATTGCAGCCAAATGCCCGCTCTCATGGATGCAGACGGCCAGCATAAGAGCAACAAATTCAGACAGGTCCAAAGTAAAATACAGCGCCGCGAGCAGCAGAACACCCCCGGCGCTTATTCTGAAGCGTATTCTCTTCATGCCAGATAAAACTCCGGGTTGTAGTAAACCCCGTCGCACGTGAGCTCCAGGTGCAGATGCGGCCCTGTGACGTTCCCTGTGGCGCCCACCAGACCGATGCATTGTCCGGCGGAGACTGCGTCGCCGCCCGTAACGTAAACTGCAGAGCAGTGCGCATATAGTGTTCTCCAGCCGCCCGTATGCTGCACGATAATGTAGTTTCCATAGCCGGCATCCCAGCCAACCATTCCTACGGTTCCGCCGGCAAAGGCCAGAATCTCCGTTCCCGTCCACGCGGCAAAGTCCGTTCCATAGTGGAACAGGACCTCGTTGCGCAGCGGATGCATCCTGTAGCCGAAACCGGAGCTGGTCATGCCGCTTACCGGGCTGACATAGTCAAACGGCAGCGTCGGATATCCATAGCTCACGTTTGCCGGAACCGAGTAATCCGCAAAGGCCGCCTGCTGCTCAAGGAAGGCGGCGACAGCGTCCGGGACGGGCTCTTCCGTGGGCGCCGGTTCGGGAGACGGCGAGGCGGTGGGCTCCGGCGACGCAATCGGGGCCGCAGCCTCCGGCAAAGGCAGCTGCTGTTCCTTGAGCAGGTCATTGATTGTACCGGCCGTATAGTACTCAGCGGCTTCTGTCCGGCGGCCGGTCATTTGCATCAGCACGTCCACCACCTCGCTGTCTGCGGCGAATTCCCTGCCCAGCTGCTGAAATACGGCCATATAGTCCGTATCATGCGACAGCACCTGCCGCAGCGCCTCGCGCGCCGGTCCGGTCTGCTCGGGGAAGATAAGCTTGAGTGCAGTGAGTATAATGAACAGCAGCGCCGCCATAAGCGCCTTTATATGCTTGTGAGATAAAGCTTTCATGTCAAGAGTATATTTTGTCCCGGACGTGCTTATTCATACTGTGAGATTCTTTAAAATATTCCCTTGACAAGTTGGCCTCCGGCCCTTATAATGATAAGGCCGTTTCGGGGTGTAGCGCAGATGGTAGCGCGCATGGTTCGGGACCATGAGGCCGCGAGTTCAAGTCTCGCCACTCCGACCACCGCCGCGGATTTTCCGCGGCGGTTTTCTTATGACAATCTGCCCGCCGGAAAACACTCCGGCGGGCAGATTAAAATTTATAAGTTCTAAACCTTTCTCTTTGCCGTTATCCGTCCTATGACGTTCGATACCAGGCTTATCACGACAAATTGCACCGGAATCATACCGACGCACTGGAATATGCGTCCTCCGGCTATAAGCGTGGCGAAAAAATCCGTGCTGCTTAGTATGCAAATCCACAGGGTATTGAGCAGCAGGCTCAAAAGCAGTTCTCTCACGCAAACCACCGCAATGATGCGCAGCGGACCGCGTTTTTTGTGCAGCGCAAGACCGTAGGCCACGCCCCCGAGAAAGGCAGTAAGCGTAAATCCCGGGAAAAACGGCCCGCTGGGAAAGAGCATGGCGCCAATCAAATCCGCCGCCGCAGCTATTATCCCCGCCTGCACCGGCCCATACAGCATTCCGGCTACGGCCACAGGTACAAAGGCAAAGCCTATTTTCAGGCTCCACGTGTTAATCGACAGGAAGCGCGACAGCACGACTTCCATCGCCACCAGAACCGCAAACTGCGCTAAAATTGCAGGACTGACCTTTTTCAAAATATTCTCCTTTCGTGACAGTTGCCACGGAAGGCGTCAGACCTTGGGTGGCAGCGGATGCGGGCTCAGCACCGCGGTTTCCCTTCGTCCCTGGGCAACTTCCCATCCCATGGCACTTAACGCGCTGGCCCTACTCTGTCGTCTGTTTTAATTCCGGTTTGCCATTTTGGCGGCATCGCCTCCTGCCTTTAACTTCGTTTTACATGCTAAACCATACAGTTGGAAATGTCAACAGCATGTTTATATGAATAAGCACAGTATAAGGCCATACAGCACGCTTGAAAGCGTACCGAAAACAAGCACCGGGCCGGCTATAATAAACAGCTTCGACGCCAGCCCGGTTACCAGCCCCTCGGTCTTGAATTCAAGCGCTGGAGACGCAACCGCGTTGGCAAAGCCCGTTATGGGCACCAGCGCCCCGGCGCCTGCAAACTTCGCGATTGAGTCGTATATACCCAGTCCGGTAAGCAGTGCTCCGAGGAACACAAGCGTCATGCTCGCGGCTGTGCCTGAGTTTTCGCCCGCTCCGGCGGTCTCCCAGAGCTGCGTAACTATCTGACCCGCGGCGCATATGGCGCCGCCGCACACGAAGGCTTTCAGAGTATCCAGTCCGGTTTTGGATTTCGGAGAGCGGCTTTTTACCAATTCAGCATATTGTTCGTTTGTCCATTTACGCAAAATATCACCCCGCAAGCTATTTTTTCCCTGAGGTATGGCAATATGCGTTCACAAATTACAGTAGCATTTGGGTTGACGGCGTGATATAATAATCTTATAGCTGATATTATATTTGGATTCCAAGTCCTTTTCCCGCCCCTGACTGGGCAAGCGGAAAAAACGGCGCATTATACCACTATTGACTTTATATAGCTGCCTGGATGGGAGGTCAAAGCAATGAATATAGAGCTTTCGCTTAAAGAGTTCCGGCGACTGCTGGACATGGTTTATATAGGCAACTGGGTCTTGAACTCAACAAGAGGCGAGGACCGTTTTGCAGACTATGATTTAATTCAGGAAAAGCTTTTCGGCTACTGCGCCAAGCTCGGGCTGAAGGATTTATATACGACCTGGTACGGGCACATCTTTCCTTCCCGCGCTTTTGAGGAGGGCGGCATACACGAGGCCATTGCAGACTATGAGGACGCCGTCTTCTATGACATACTCGCCGAGGAGCTCGCGCGCCGGGACATGAGCCTTGAGCACACAGATCCCGACGACATGAACGAGCTCAACACCAGAATGGATGAGTATTTCACGGAGTTTGAGCAAAACGGCATAGATAACCTCACAATAGAGAAATAAATCGGAGCGCAAAAGATGGCAGACGCAAATGCGTCTGCCATCTTTTTCAGTGCGTCCAGTCAAGGATTTTCACTCTGTCTCCCGCCTCGGCGGCGGCGAGGGCCATAAGCCTCTCGGCGAATGGACAGGGGTAGCCGATAGGCGTGCCCTTTTTTATGCAGCTGGCGAAGACTATCGTGTCCGCGCCGCGCTTTACAAGCTCGCGCACCCTGAGCGGCACGCGCTTGCCCGGGCAGCCCCCGCAGTTTGTGAAGCCGACAAGCTCGATATCCTCCTCCACGCCCTCAAAGACGCCGCGTCTCTCGCGCAGCATTTTGAAATCCGCCGTACCGGGGCAGTAGTCCTCGGTCTGCATACAGCGTATTATGCCTGCTTTCAATCCTGTTCCTCCTCAAATCTGCCTCCGCGGCCGCAGCGCCCGCCGTGTCCCTGTCCGCGGCGGCATTCACCGGGCTCACCGTCTCCGTGACGCCGGCAGCCTTCGCCGTGCCTGTGACGGCGGCAGTGCTCGCCGCCGCAGTATGGGCCGGTGCCGTCGCAGAGGCGGTAGTCGCCGCCCTCTATCCTGAGCGCCTTTCCCTCCACCAGCGCCTCGGCAAGCTTGGCTCGCGCGGCGTCGTAAATAAGCTGTACGGTGCCGCGCGATACGTTCATGCGCACGGCGCACTGCTCCTGAGTCAGCTTTTCCCTGTCTATAAGGCGCACAGCCTCGTATTCGTCCACCGTCAGAACGACGGCCTCTTCCGCCAGCTCTCCTTCGACCGGAGCGAACTGACTCCGCTCAGGCACAGAGCAGACTCTGCGGCATTTCCTGGGTCTGGGCATTATAAAACCTCCTCAGTAGTTATTTGCATATGCTAATTACTTATCCGCAGTGTAGCAGAATTATCGGCATTTGTCAATAACTATTTCGAGAAAAGGCCCCGGCGAACCGGGGCCTCCGTCTTCAGGTCTTATACTCGTACTCGGGATACTTGTCGACGTCGTAGGGGACCTTGCTTATGTCGCGGCGCTCTATCTTGTCGTAGTGCTTGCAGAGGAACGGCTCGACAAAGTGGTAGAGGAACTTGCCGTCCAAATCGAAGTAGAACACGGCGAAGAGGCCGGCGTAAAGCGCGGCGAGGCCGCCTAAGGTTATGGCCAGGAATTTTTTCATCTGCGTTCCTCCTTACCAGCCGAGCGAATCGTCGAACTCCAAAAGCGTGGGGTCGAGCGGTTCCTCGTGCATAACGGTGAACATATAGTCGTTTATCTTGCTGCGTATCTCCGCGCGGGAAACCGTGCGGCTGTCCGGCAGGGCGTGCGGCATCCATATCGCGTGTATGTTGCGCTTGCGGAACTCGTCCTCGAACATGCCGGTGATGCCCTGCATGCCCTTGCACTGAATCTGGTCGTACATCATGACCATGTCGCAGTGGAACTTCTCCATGTTCTCCCAGAGCTCGAATATGTGCTTATACCCGCCGACGGCCATGCGGCGCATGGGCGCCCACTCGTTGTAGAGCGTGAAGTCCTCCATGAGGTGCTCCTTGGTGTCGGTGCGCATGTCAATGTCGAACATGAGCGAGTCCATGTTTATGACCGTGTACAGGCCCCAGCAGTTGTAGGCCCAGGTCGGCCAGAAGCTGTAGTACAGCGGCGCGCAGCTCCAGGCTATGACACGGTGGCGCGTCTCGGGGAAGCAGTTAATCTTCTGCTCGACGCACTTGTGGAGAATCTTCTTCACGCGCTTATCCGTCTGGGCCCAGATATCGCGCCAGCCGGCCTGCGAGTAGTAGATTCGGTAGAGCGCCTGTGCGCTGCCGCATATCGGATAATACGGGCTGTTGGCGGCGACGTCCCACTTCTCGTGCTCAAAACGGGTGAGTTCGTTATAGTGCTCGATGTATTTGACGAAGCCGTCGTAGTCAAAGGGCATACCGGTCTGCTCCTCGATGAACTTCCAGCACTCCTCTATCTCGCGGCGGCAGTGCTCCTGCACCAGCGGGTCGTCAAACTGCATGGGCTGCGGCATGGCGAAGAGCGGCCTGTCATAGGCCCAGTCCTGCAGTATACTCGTGCCGACGGAGCCGTCGCAGGCCTCGTTGCTGGTGACGAGGAAGGGGAAGTAATCAGGCATGTCGTCGAGGACGGAGAGACCGGCCTCGGCCTGGCACATCGGACAGGGGTCTCCCGGAAGGCCTATGCTCTGCACGGCGTCAATATAGTGCAGCACGGTGTGGCAGTTGACATGGCAGGTGACGAAGTACGGCACCATCTGGAGCGGCACGTCGTCAAGCCGGTCGCGCCAGGGGTAGAATATCGCGCCGGCGACAGTCTCGTCGTGCGCTATGGTCTTGTGCCAGAGCTCGTTGTGCTTGCCGCCGTGGAGCTTGGCGTC
>CALXGL010000042.1 GCA_944387825.1 uncultured Oscillospiraceae bacterium
TCTCCGTCGGGCGGAAGAGCTGCACCGTGCCCTCGGCCGTGCGGTAGGCCTTGAGGCCCTCGAAAATCTCCTGCGCGTAGTGCAGGACGTTGGCGCAGGGCATGAGCTCGATGGGCCCGTAGGGGACTATCCTCGGGTCGTGCCAGCCCTGGCCCTCGTCGTAGTTCATGAGGAACATGTGGTCGGAAAACACCTTGCCGAAGCCAAGCTTATCGCTCGGCACCTTTTCCTTGGGGGCGGTCGTGCGGGTTATAGTTATAGCTTCCATTTTAACATTCCTTCCTCATAGATTATTTACTTAGTGGTTGACTCTTTATAGATGTATTTTAGCATAAGCTGTGCTAATTGCATAGAGATTATTGATTTGCAAATAAAGTTTAGTAGAATGTGCCAAGATTCGGGCCGCGTTACTGTGAAAGGAGACCGAAGCATGCCGGTAAATGTGAGTATTGTAAAGTGCGATGACTATATTCCGGAACATCTTGAGGCAGCGCTTGCCGCCGCCGTTGAGACGCTGGGCGGATTCGACTGGGTGAAGCCGGGGATGACGGTGGCCGTTAAGACCAACCTGATATCACGCATGGCCCCCGAAACAGCCGCCGTAACGCACCCCGAATGTCTCGCCGCGCTCACGCGCCTGCTTTTGAAGCGCGGGGCCCGGGTCGTCGTCGGCGACAGCTCGGGCGGGCCCTTCACCGCCGCGTGGATACACGCCGTGTACAACGGCACGGGCATGGACGCCGTGGTCAAGGCCGGCGGGGAGCTAAACCAGGATTTTGAGAGCATGGAGGCGGTCTTTCCGGAGGGCAGGACTGTCCGGCGCTTTCCGTACACGGCCTGGCTGCACAGGGCGGACGCCATCATCGACTTCGCCAAGCTCAAGACCCACGGTATGGCCAACATGACCTGCGCCGTCAAGAACTTCTTCGGCTCCGTGCCCGGCACACGCAAGCCCGAGCTGCACTATCTGCATCAGAGCGTGGAGGAGTTCTGCTCCATGCTGGTGGACATAGCGCTTTACAACGCGCCGCGCCTCACGCTTGTGGACGCGGTGGACTGCATGGAGGGCAACGGCCCCAGCCACGGCAAGCCGCGGCACATGGGCGCCATACTCGCCGCCGACACGCCGTTCAACGCGGATCTCGTCTGCGCGCATCTCATAGGGCTGGACACCGCCGACGCGCCGACGGTCGCGGAGAGCATTGCGCGGGGGCTGTGTCCTGCGGACTGGCATGAGCTCAGTATTTCCGGGAACCCGGACGAGTTTGCCATACCGGATTTCGAAAAGGTGCCGCGCAACCGGAAGATAAACTTTGAAAGCCAGAGTCCGTGGCTGCGCGCGTTTTTGCGCCGCGCCTTCGGCACGGGGCCGAAGATTGACCGCGCCGCCTGCGTGGGCTGCGGCAAATGCGCCGAGGTCTGTCCGGCGGGCGCCGCGCATGTCGAAAAGGGGAAAGCGGCGATAGATACGAAAAAGTGCATCCGCTGCTTCTGCTGTCAGGAGTTCTGTCCCAAGGGCGCGGTGAGCGTTCACCGGCCCCTGCTTGCCCGCCTGCTCCAGCGCGGATAATATAAGGAAGCGAAAAGGAAGCGCCCCACCGGGGCGCTTCCTTTCAGTCTGGCGAAGAAGGCGGGGCCTTCTTCGCCAGAGGGGACTGCGCTTCGCTGCGCGCACTCGGAGCGCCGGGGCGCTCACTCGCACACTCCGCTGCGCGAGCGGTGTTTTTCCCGAGGTACACGCCCCCGGGAAAAACGTATCGAATCTGTTTGCGGCTGCGGCCGCAAACTCTGCGAGGCTTTTTCGCAAGCGAAAAGGAAGCGCCCCGGCGGGGCGCTTCCTTTATATTATAAAATGTATATATTATAATGTAGGTCAGGTCCTGGTTTTGCCGACGAAGAAGACGGCGACGAGGCCGGGGCCGGTGTGGGCGCCGATGATGGGGCCGATGTGGGTATAGAATACATCCCTGAAGCCGCACTCGCGCTGTATGGCCTCGCCGAATTCGCGGGCCTTCTCGGGGGCGTCGGCCTCGGAGATGAGCAGGGTCTGATTTTCGGCGTCTATTGCGAGCTCCTTGACGTCCTGTACCAGCTTCTTGAAGCACTGCTTGTCGCCGCGCACCTTCTGCCAGACCTCCAGATGGCCCTCGTAGTCAAGGTGCAGTATCGGGACTATCTTCAGCGCGGTGCCGAAGGCGGCTGCGGTCCTGCTGACGCGTCCGCCGCGGTAGAGATAGGTGAGGTCGTTGGTGGTGAAGATGCTGTTTACCTCATGGTGTATGCTCTCGAGTTCCCTGGCGTTGTCCTCCAGAGACATGCCGCTGTCGCGGTTGGAGGCAGCGCGCAGGACGACAAGGCCGAAGCCGGCGCTCGCGTTGGCGCTGTCCACCACGCGGCAGGTCCAGCCGGGGTACTCCTCCATGAGCTGCTGCGCGGCGCTGCGGGCGTTGTCGCAGCTGCCGGAGATGGCGGCGGCGAGGGAGATGTGCAGCACGTTCCTGCCCTGCTCGGCGAGGGGACGCCAGAAATCTATGAATTCGCCCGGGTTTATCTGGCTCGTCTTAGCGATTCCGCCCGCGCGCATAAGCCGGTAAAACTCTCTGAAGCTCTCTTCGGTCATGCCGTCTACCATGGGTTCTCCGTCCATAGTGAAGGGCATATGATAAGGCAGAACGTCGCGCTGCCGGCAGACCTCAAGGGACAAATCACAGCCGGAGTCGGCGGTGAGCTGATAGGTGTACTCGGACATTGGCAAAGCCTCCTTGGGAATATTTTTAACTCTGCTGCTAAATTATAGTCCAGAGCGGTGTGAGAATCAAGTATGAAAAAACATAATCCGTTTGTGCGTATACGACAAGACCGCGCCGGAAAAACCGGCGCGGTCCCGCTTGGATATGGAAGGGATTAGAAATGCATCATTACCTTGAGCACGGGTTCAGGGCGTTTGTCGGCCATTTCTATGGCCTCTTTGAACTGCTCGATGGGGTAGCGCTGAGTCACGAAGTGGCTCAGGTCCATTTTTCCCTCGTGTATGGCTTTGGCTATAAGCTCAAAGTCCTCGTTGGTGTACATGTTGTAGGCCTTGAAGTCCAGCTCGTGCTGCTGATGCACGCGGTAGGGGAAGGCGATGCCGTCCTCCATGAGGGCGTGCTGCGCTATCTGGCCGCCGCGGCGGGTTATCTCAAAGGCCTGCTGAATGGTCGGGGCATCGCCGAAGGCGAGGAACACGAGGTCCGCGCCCACGCCGTCCGTCAGCTCCATGACGCGCTCGGCGAGGTTCTCGCGGCGGCTGTTGCAGGTGAGCGTTGCGCCCATCTCAACGGCCTTCTGCAGGTTGAAGTCGGAGACGTCAACCATCAGGATGCTCTTAGGGTTCCAGAGCCTGGCGCAGAGGAAGTCGCCGATGCCTATGGGGCCGCAGCCTATCACGACGATGTTGGTCTCGGGGGTGATATTGCTGTGGCGGACGGCGTACATGCCGTTGGCGACGGGCTCGATAAGGGCGCCCTCCTCATAGGTGAGGGAGTCGGGGAGCTTCACGACGGTCTGCTCGGGGGTGACTATGTACTCGCCGAGACCGCCGCTCCAGCCGCCGGCGCCGAGGACCTTCTTGTCCGGGCAGACGTTGTACAGGCCGTGGTCGCAGTACCAGCAGTGGCCGCAGCCATAGTGGGGCTCAACGGTGACGCGGTCGCCGACCTTGAACCTGGTGACGCCGGCGCCGACCTCGACCACGTCGCCGGCGACCTCATGGCCGGAGACTATGGGCGGGATGCGGAAAGGGTGCAGGCCGTGATAGGCGTGGACCTCGCTGCCGCAGATGCCGCAGTTTACTACTTTAATCTTAACGTCGTCGGCCTTCTCAATCTGAGGTTCCGGCATATCGTCGCGGAACTCGGCCTCGCGTATTGCGGGCATATAACCAGCACGCATGGTAATTCCTCCTCTTCTGATTAGGTTTCAGTCTGTAAGGCTTATCAGCTCACAAGATTGCCGGAGACGAGGTTCGGCACAATCATTGCAATGGGCTCGATGTAGGTCACGAGCAGCAGAGCGAGGATGGACGCAACGATAAGCGGCATGACGCCCTTGCATATCTCCTTGAGCTTGATGCCCGCAATGCCGCAGCCGACGTACAGGTTGACGCCGACGGGCGGGGTGACGAGACCGACGGCCAGGTTGAAGACCATGACGCAGCCCAGGTGTACCAGATCGAGGCCAAGAGCTTTGGCGACCGGGAGCAGGATGGGGACGATGATGTACATGGCGCTGTTGGCGTCGATGAAGCAGCCGGCTATCAGCAGGATGACGTTGACTATCAGCAGGAACAGGAACTTGCTGTCGCCGCAGATGCTTATCAGGGCGGCGCTGGCGTCGGCGGCGATGCCGGTCAGGGTCAGCGCGTAGGAGAAGAGGCTGGCGGTGCCGACTATCAGCATGACGACGGCGGTGCCGCTGACGCTGTCCTTGAGCAGGGGCCAGAGGTCCTTGACCTTGAGCTTTTTGGTGGCCAGGCCGATTATGATGCCGTAGATGGAGGCGACGGCAGCGGCCTCGGTCGGGGTGAAGAAGCCGCCGTAGATGCCGCCGAGAATGATGACGGGCATCAGCAGGCCGGGGATGGCCCTGACGAAGGCGCGCCAGCGCTCGCGGCCGGAGGCCTTGGGCAGGGTGACGAGCTCGCGTCCGCGGTAGGTGAACATCATGGCGAAGATAAGGAAGCAGCCCATGAGGATGCCGGGGACGATGCCGGAGGCGAAGAGCTCGCCGACGCTCTCGCCGGTGACGGAGCCGTAGATGACGAAGGTGATGCTGGGCGGGATGATGATGCCTATCGCGCCGGCGGTGGAGACCAGGGCGGCAGAGTCGTTCTTCCTGTATCCAACGTTGGTCATTGCAGGGATGAGAATCATGCCCAGGGCGGCGACGGTGGCCGGGCCGGAGCCGGAGATGGCGGCGAAGAAGCAGGCGACTATAACGGTGACCAGCGCCATGCCGCTGCGGCGGTGGCCGACAAGGGCGCGGGCGAAGTCTATGAGCTGGGCGGAGATGCCTGCCTTATCCATGACGTTGCCGCCGAGGATGAAGAAGGGGATGGCCAGCAGCACGAACTTGCTCGTGGCCGCGTAGAGGTTGGAGGCTATCGGGAGGAGGGGCAGGCCCTCGTAGAGGATTACGGCGAGACTGGAGATGCCGAGCGCGAAGGCGATGGGCATATTCATAAACAGAAGCAGGAAGAATACGCCGAAGAGTATCAGAGCAGCCATCAGGCATTTTCCTCCTTTCCGTGATGTATCGTAGCAATAAAGGTCTTAACGGCAAGCTGAATCTGGCGGATGCAGAGCACGGCGCCGCCTATCGGCAGCCAGATGCCGTACAGCCAGGTGGGCCAGCTCATGCCCATGCTGAGGACGTTGCTGTTTATCTGGTTCTGAACCATGAGGTAGCCGAGGTAGACGATAGCGGCGCAGAAAGCCGCGCCAAGAATATCGCAGATGAGCTGGATTACGTTCTGAGCCACGGTGGGCAGCAGATCGGTGATAACGCTCAGGCCGAGGTGCGCGCCGCGCTTGCTGGCGGTGGCGGCGCCGAGTATGCTGAGTACCATGAGTCCCACGCAGGTGAGCTCTTCCACGAAGGGCATGGAGCCCAGGGACGGGTCTATCCAGACGAGGAATTTACGGGCGATGACGTTTATGAACGTCAGAATAAGCATGATAAATAAGATGATGGAGCAGATGCCATCCTCAAAGGAGTTGAGGAACTTCTTCATGCTTTTCCCTCCTTTTCATTTTCGATCTCTTTTCTCATTGGGATAAGCGGAAACGATGCGGATTCAAAGAGACTGCCGGGGGCCGGGGCCCCCGGCAGATAAGTTTTGCTGGGTAAGTGAGTCAGGGATTACTGAACGCCGAAAGCGGTGCAGGCCTCTTCGCCGTAGATGCCCTTGTACTCCTCGATGAGGTCGGTGATGGCGGAACGCCAGGTCTCAACGTCCTCCTCGGTGAAGCGGTAGAACTGGACGCCGTTCTCCTCCTCGCACTGGGCGATGAGCTCTTCCTCTTCGGCGACGAGTTCGGCGTTGACTTCCTTGCAGGCCTGCTCGACGAGATCAAAGACGAGCTGCTGGTCCTCTTCGCTCAGCTTGCTGGTGAAGTTGGCGGTGTTGGCCATCCAGGTGAAGGCCTCGTAGGTGTGGCGGGAGACGGTCATGTAGGGCTGAATCTCCTGGACGTTGTTGGAGACGATGGTGGAGATGGAGTTGTCGTGGCCGTCGATGGTGCCCTGCTGCAGAGCGGTGAACACCTCGGACCAGCTCATGGCCTGGGGAGAAGCGCCGTAAGCGGAGT
>CALXGL010000043.1 GCA_944387825.1 uncultured Oscillospiraceae bacterium
CTTTGACATAGAGATGAAACCGGTGGTGTAACATGCCTAGAGGGAAAAAGAGAAGCAATAACAATGCAAAGCCGGCGTCCACGGGACGTCTGATAGCGCAGGGGGCAATGTTTGTCCTGCTGTGCCTTGTGCTGCTGTTTGTCGTGTACAAGAACGCGACTTACGAAGGCGCAGAACATCCGGTGCCTGAGACGCCGGGCGCGGTTGATCCGGACGTACCGGACACCAGCGCCGAACCCAGCGCCCCTGCCGAGACTCCGGAACCGACGCCCGAGCCGACGCCGGAGCCTTTTGAGCCGCACGCAGTGGACTCGACGGAGCCGTCAAAATACATCTCCTACACCGATATAAATGTGGACGGCACCACTCTGGCCGACGGCGAGGCCTATGAGGACGACACGGGCATCTACCTGGGCTATGCGGAGGAGTATTCGCAGCTGCCCGGAGTCGTCACCTTCCGGGGCGACAACCTGCGCTCCGGCAGCAGCTACGGCACGGCGAACATCACGAACCGTCAGTTCGGCGCCCACTGGACGCATGCGACCGGCTCCATTATGGGCCGCGACGGCGCGTACTGGTCCGGCAACGGCTGGACGGGCCAGCCGCTCATAGCCGAGTGGCCCTATGAGACGCGGCAGGTCATGAACCTGCACGACTGGGCCAAGCAGCAGGAGACGCTTGTCGAGGTCATATACCCCTCGATGGACGGCTATGTCTACTTCCTCGAGCTCGAGACCGGCAAGGAGACGCGCGACCCGCTCTATACGGGCTGGGTGTACAAGGGCACAGGCACGCTCGACCCGCGCGGCTATCCGCTGCTGTACGTCGGCGGAGGCTATGAGATGTCGCAGGGCGAGAGCCGCGTCACGGTGTACAGCCTCATAGACGGCAGCGTGCTCTATGAGTTTGGCCCCTCGGACAGCTATAACTTTGCCCTGCGCCCCTGGGCCAAGTTCGACGCCGCCCCGCTCATCGACGCGGACACGGATAAGCTCATATGGGCCGGCGAGAACGGCCTGCTGTACATAATCACGCTCGGCACCGAGTACGACGAGGAGGCGGGCGCCGTCTCCGTGAACCCATCGCGCGTCGTCAAGTGGCGCTATGAGTCCCTGCGGCATCAGAGCACGGGCAAGTACTGGCTGGGCTTCGAGGCCTCGCCGATAGTCTGGCAGGGCTACGTCTTCCTCGCCGACAACGGCGGCCACCTCATGTGCCTCGACCTGGACACGCTCGAGCTCGTCTGGGTGCAGGACATAGTAGACGACTCGAACTGCACGCCCGTCATAGACTTCGAGGACGGCCACCCCTACCTCTACCTCTCCACCAGCTTCCACTACGGCTGGCGCAGCTGGACGACGGCGGAGATACCGGTCTGGAAGATAGACGCGGAGACCGGCGAGATAGTCTGGCAGGTGGACTACACCTGCTATACCGCCGACGTCCTCTCTGGCGGCGCTCAAAGCTCCATGGCCCTCGGCACGGGCGAGCTTGACGGGCTCGTATACCTCTCCATGGCCCGCTATCCCACGGGCGAGGGCGGCACGCTGCTGGCCCTCGACAAGGAGACCGGCGAGGAGGTCTGGACGATGAACACCCAGGTTTACAGCTGGAGCACGCCGACCATCGTCTACGACCAGGACGGCAAGGGCTACATAGTCTACTGCACGCTGGGCCAGTACATGTACCTGCTCGACGGCCTCACCGGCGAGCAGTACGACGCCATAAACTGCTCCGGCAAATTTGAAGCCACCCCCGCGGTTTATAACAACTGGATAGTTGTGGGTCACAGGAACGGCGCCATTTGGGGCGTTGAGTTAACATAATATTATCCGCTTTGAAAAGCGGACGTAAATACCGGGGGATTCCTCTGGCGCCTGTCCAAAGGAATCCCCCGGTATAATTCTGTTATTTTCCGCCCAGCTCCAGCACGATTTTTTCCGCCATGAGCAGCCCGGCGACGGCCGGCACCCATATTACGGAGCCGGGCACGCTGCGGCGTCCCGGCGGGGGCGTCTCCGCGGCGGTGCAGTCCCGCGCCTCCTCCGGGGAGTACACCACGTCCAGGTGCTCTATGCCCCTGCGGCGCAGCTCGCGGCGCATCACCCTCGCAAGCGGGCAGCCTCTGGTTTCCGCCAGGTCGCAGAGCACAAGCTGCTGCGCGTCGAGCTTGTTGCCCGTACCGAGCGCCGAGATAATGCGCGCCCCTCTGCTCATGGCGGTCTCTATCAGGTCCAGCTTGCAGCTCACAAGGTCTATGCAGTCGGCGATATAATCGCACTCCGGCAGTATATCGCGGCTGCCGGCGCCGTATGCGGCGCTTATCGCCTTGATTCCTGCACCCGGAGCGATGTCGCGGCAGCGTTCCGCAAGCACTTCGGCTTTGCTGCGTCCCACGGTGGACATCAGCGCGCCGAGCTGGCGGTTTATGTTGCTTTCGGCCACTGAATCGGAGTCAATGAGCGTAAGCGCTCCAATCCCGGACCTGCACAGCGCCTCCGCGCACCAGGAGCCCACGCCTCCGAGTCCCACAACGGTTACGTGGGCCCTGCCCAGCGCCTCCATAGCCCGCGCGCCCAGAAGCATTTCAATACGTTTCGTGCGTTCACGCAATTTTACGCCCTCCACTTCTGCGGAATCCAAAAACGCGGGCGGCAACATCTCGTCACCGCCCGCGCGCGTATTTCTGCTTACACCTTGGCGAACCAGTTTATGAAGCTGTTAATCTTGACGGAGAAAGTGCTTTCAAGCTCGTCCTCCCAGGCGTTGTAGTCGCGCTCGCGCAGACCCTCGGGCGCGTCGGGATAGCTGGTGCTCAGGAGGCCCAGCTCGGCCAGGCAGTCGTGATAGCTGATATCATCGGTGCCGGCGAAGTACACGAGATGCCAGCCGGTGTAGTTGGTGGACTCGACATAAATCATCTCGTAGTCGCCCGGCTCGCGGCCCTCTGCAAAGAGCCAGTCGTTTATCGGGTCAACCATCTGGTTTACGGCAATGTGCTCATAGAGCCCGCCGTTGCTGTTGGAGCCGCCGTCGTCGCTCTTGGAGTTCGCGAGTTCGGCAAAGCTGTCCTCGTCTCCGCCGTCGGCAAGCCACTCGTCAAGGATTTCTTCGAGCTCATCCTCGGCGGCAGACTTTTCTTCCTCGCTTATCTCGCCGTCTTCATCGCTGTCCGTGACCTGGATGAGTATGTGGCGCATGGACACGCCGTTGTAGTAGCTGCTGTCGTTGCGGTCGCTGAAGCGCACGATATAGTAGCCTATGCCGGGGCTTTCGATAACGGTCACATCGCCCTCGGCCCTGTCGGCGTCGAGCAGCCAGGTGGACATATCGTCGCTGAAGCTGCTGTTCACGGAGATGCCGAAGCGGTTGAGGACCTCAGTGAGCTCGGCGTCCTCAATCTCGTCGGCCAGGGTTTCGGCAAAATCGGCGCCGCCCTTGACGGCCTCGGCAATGGCGTCGGCCTGCTCCTTGGCCTCGGCCATGGTGGCGTCGGTGACCTCATCGTTGGTCTCCTCGGTCTCCTCGCCGGTCTCCTCGTCCGTGACGGTTTCGGTTACCTCTTCGGTCTCGGCGGCGAGCAGATAGTACTCGAAGGACAGGGCGTCGAAGGCGTCGGCATGCTCGTCGTAGTAGCTGTCTATCTCGTCGCGGTCGTACTCGAAGCTGTAGAAGACGTCCTCGGAATAGGCCTGGGCGATATAAGCGCGCTCAAGCAGCTCGCGCACAAGCGCGGAATCCACGCCCTTGCCATAGACCACGGCGATATAGCCGTCGGCCCCGCGCAGGTTGTTCTGCTCCGCGAGGGTCGCGTAGTTGTCAATGGCGGCGTCTATCTCCTCGGCGTCCTCGTCGGAGAGCGTGTATCCGGCCTTGACGGCGGCGTCCCAAAGCGCGGTGGACTTCACCATATTGTCAAGCGCCACGGCGTGGAAATAATCGTGCCAGGTGTATTCGGCGTCCTCGTCGGAGAGGGACGAAGGCATGCTGGACTGAAGCAGCGAAATAGCGGTGTCATTCAGGGGCTGTTCATCCAAATCGCTGCTTGTGTCGAGGCCCATGAGCGACGCGTAGGTGCCGTACTGGTAGAGGAAGTTGTTGTACGCAGTATTATAGTAGTACTGATACTCGGCGTTCGTGAACTTATAATCGCCTATGGTCATAGCCGTTGTGCCTGTGTAGAAAAGGTTCGTGTTCAGCAGGATAATGACTATAACAAACAGCGCGACTATCACGCCGACTATTGTCCAGGTGCGGCGCTCCTTGCGCGCCTTCTGGGCAGCTTCGCGCTCGGCCAGCGTTTTGGGGCTGACGCCCGATTCGCGCTCTGCCTGGCGTCTCTTCTTGTCCTGAGATGCACTCATATGCGGTTCAATCCTTCCGTAATGCGGCATAATATGCCGTTTCTTTTAAAGAGCCATGATATTATAACTCAAACGCCGCCGTGTTTCAAGGCATATTTGTAAATTGTTGATTTTGACAGCCGCCCGTGTTAAAATGAAATATCACTGTGCGGAGGTGGCCGCGTTGCGGAACTTATCCCGGCGGACGGAGGCGGTATGCGCCGCGGCAATATTCGCGCTGGGCTTTGCCCTGCGGCTCGCGGCGCTCGCGGCGCTGCCCGCCGGGCTCAATCAGGACGAGGCGAGCGCGCTTTACGACGCCTGGGCCATACTCAATTACGGCGTCGACCGCAACATGAACGCCTTGCCCGTGCTGCTCGTAAGCTGGGGCAGCGGGCAGAACGCGCTGCTGAGCTATCTCGCCATGCCCTTTATCGCCCTGCTCGGCCCCACGGTCTTGGCGCTGCGTCTGCCGGTGGCGCTCTCCGGCTGTCTGACGCTCGTGTTCTTCCGGGCCCTTGCCCGGCGGGCAGCGCCGCGAGCGCCGCGAGCCGCAGGGCAAAGCCCAGCGCGAATACGGCCGCGGCGCAGGCCGCCTCAGTCCGCCGGGATAAGTTCCGCAACGCCGCCACCTCCGCGCAATGATACCCCATTTTAACACGGGCGGCTGTCAAAATCAACAATTTACATATTAGCCTTGAAACGCGGTGGAATTTGCGTTATAATACCTAGGCTTGTAAAAAAGCGGCCCAGCGCCGCATTACGGAAGGATGAAATACCCATGAGCGCATCTCAGGACAAGAAGCGGCGTCAGGCCGAGCGTGAGGCCGGTACCAGCCCCAAGACTCTGGCCCAGCGCGAGGCGGAGCAGAAGGCCCGCAAGGAGCGCAGGACCTGGACGACAGTCGGCGTGATAGTCGCGCTGTTCATCGTCGTTATCCTCGTCCTCAACTCCAGCCTGCTGTACACCGGCACGACCGCCCTGACCATCGGCGACTATAAGTTCACGAACGCCGAGTATCAGTATTACTACAACACCGCCTACAACGGCTTCACGAACCAGTACAGCTCCTATCTGAGCCTGTTCCAGTTCGACACGGACACGCCCGCGGAGGACCAGCCCTTTACGGAGAGCTCCGCCTCCCTGCTGAGCATGCTCGGCCAGAGCGTGCCCGAGAGCATGAGCGGCGACAACCTCAGCGAGGATGCCACCTGGGCGGACTACTTCAAAGCCGTCGCCATGGACAATATGGTGCAGATAACCGCCCTGTGGGACGCCGCCGTCAAGGAGGGCTACACCCTCTCCGAGGAGGACTCCGCCGAGATTGACGAGACCATCTCCGCCTTTGAGACCATGGCCAGCCTCAACAACCTGCGCGGCGCGGACGGCTACTGCGCCGTCGTCTACGGCAAGGGCGTGGACGCCGGGCTCGTGCGCGAGCTGCTCGGCCGCGCCTACATCGCGGAGGCCTACTCCACCGACGTCTTCGAGGGCTTTGAGTATAGCCGCGAGGAGCTCGACAGCTATTACGACGAGAACGCCGACGACTTCGACGCCTTCACCTTTGACTACTACCTCGTGACCGCCGAGAAGGTTGAGGTCACCGAGACCGTCACCGACGAGGAGACCGGCGAGGAGAGCGAGGAGACCACCGAGGAGGTCACCGACGAGACCATGGCCGAGGCCGAGGAGACCGCGAACGCCATTGCCGAGGCCGTCGAGGGCGGCGCCGACTTCGCCGAGACCGTCTCCGCCGAGATCGAGGACGCCGAGATAACCGAGTATGAGAGCGTCTTCGGCTACTCCGTCGGCAGCAACTTCATCGAGGGCGTCTCCGACTGGGTGCGCGACGACGCGCGCGCCGAGGGCGACGTCGCCGTCATCGAGAGCGAGGGCACGGGCTACTACGTCCTGCTCTTCCACTCCCGCGACGACAACACCGGCTATAACGGCGTGGCCTTCCGCCACATCCTCATCAACGTCGCCGACGCCGACGAGGACGGCGAGATAAGCGAGGAGGAGCGCCAGGCCGCCGAGGACGAGATTAACGAGATTTACGACCAGTGGGTCGAGGACGGCGAGACCGAGGAGAGCTTCATAAGCCTCGCCAACACCAACAGCGAGGACTCCGGCTCCAACGGCTCGAGCGTGTACAGCTCCGAGGGCGGCCTCTATGAGCACGTCGCCCGCCACCAGATGGTGCCCGAGATAGACGAGTGGATTTTCGACTCCGCCCGCCAGCCCGGCGACAGCACGATTGTCTACGTCGAGGCCGCCAACTACACCGGCTACCACCTCGTCTACTTCGTCGGCACCGACGAGATGAGCTATCACGACTGCCTCGCCGAGTACGGCATAGGCTCCTACGAGGACGCCCCGACCGGCCTGCGCCAGCCCGACTACGACGAATTCGAAGCCGAGCTCGTCGCCCAGTTCCCCGTGAGCTTCAACAAGTTCGTGAACTGGTTCGCGAAGGTATAAAGAATAGGCTCGAAGTGCCCGCGCGCGTTTCAGCGCAGAAAAAGGACCGGTCCTCGGACCGGTCCTTTTTGCGTGCTAGATGCGCGGACGGACGACACCTCCCGGCGTGGGGTGGACGGACAACGCGGTGCGCCCGTAAGAAATGGTGCGCGGGCTGCGCCCGCGGGATTGGATACGTGGGGCGGTGGACGCGAGGCGGACGCACCGGAGGTGACGCGGGTACAATCGGTCAGGCCGAACGGGTGCGCATAACCCGGCCCGGATGGCGGCCAACGGCGGCATTATGCTGACACCTACCCACACGCACACCCCGTAGGGGGCGGCGTCCTCGACGCCCCTTGCGTCGGATGACGGATGACACGGGTTTGTTGCTGACACCTTACCCCTCACACCATAGGGGCGGGCTTCCACGCCCGCCCGGCGTAGGTGAACGGACAACGTTGGACGCCCGTATGAAATGGTGCGCGGGCTGTGCCCGCGGGATATGATACGCTGGGCGGCGGACATCACCGTGCGCGCCGTGGGAAACGCGGTTGCAGGCGGCCACGCCAAACGTCCGCAACCGGTCAACCGCGGCGGTCACGCAACGTCAGGGCGGGCGCGGAGGTGGGTTGACGCGCGGAACCGGCGTCGACGGTAGACCGACGGCGGCGCACCAGGGACGGTGCGCCCTACGGCGCGAGACGTAATGTTAAGCAACAAACCGACGTCGCCAGTCATCCAACGGAAGGGGCGTCGAGGACGCCGCCCCCTACGGGTTGTGCGATAGGGTACATTTTTGCGGAGCCGTGAGGTGGGCGGGCAGTTTGGGTGTGGTTTTCCACATCCGTTGCGTCATATGCCGCAAGCCCGGTTACGCTGCTGCCCGTAGGGTGCACCGTCCTCGGTGCACCCTGGTCACGTGACCGCTGGGGCAACGTTGGCGCGGATGGCCGGCGTGACCGAAAGCACCCGCGTCGCCCACGGTGCGCCAGCCTCTGTCCACCGCCCAACATATGCAATCCCGCGGGCACCGCCCGCGCACCATTTGTGTGGCGCGGACAAACCGCACACATTGCCATATGCGCCGCGGCGTATGTCTCGCACCCACCGTAGGGGGCGGCGTCCTCGACGCCCC
>CALXGL010000044.1 GCA_944387825.1 uncultured Oscillospiraceae bacterium
CTCGAGAAACAGGACTTGGAGCTTATCATCGAGCGCATCTACGTCTACGAAGACCATGTCGAGATAAAGCTCAAGGCCGACATCGACACGCTCCTGCGCAAGGGCGAATACCCGCTCGAAAACGAGAACGATGGCGGCGAGGGCGGTGCTTCCGGCGGCGGGGGCGCGGAGCCGGTGAGCGTAATCCAGAGCGCAACGCACCACGCGGACAAGGTGCTCCGCGCCAATGTTATCAGTGACGGCGACCCGCTGGAGATATACACGGAGAAGGACGGGGAGGTCATATTCAAAAAATACTCGCCTATCGGCGAGCTTTCGGATTTCGCGGCGCAGATTTGCGACTCGCTGCACCGCTCCACCGACGCGCTGGCGGCGGTTTGCGACCGGGACGCCGTCAGCGCCGTCTCCGGCGGCGGCAAGCGCGAGCTGCTGAGCAAGCCCGTCAGCGCCGAGCTGGAGCAGCTCATGGAGGCGCGGCGCGTCTACCGCTATGAAACCGGCGCCCCTTCCCTGCCCATTGTAGACGGCGACGGGCCGTACACCGTGGCCGTCGCTGCGCCAGTAGTCAGCGAGGGCGATCTCATGGGCTGCGTGCTTTTTGCGCAGGCCAAAAACACCGCGACCGCCGGCGAAGTGGAATACAAGCTCGCCGAAACCGTCGCAGGCTTCCTCGGCAGGCAAATGGAGGCCTGAATCCCCGCACGGCAAGGCCCGCGCGTCTTACACAGGACGCGCGGGCCTTATTTTATAACGCATGGACAGCTCCGCATATTCCCCGCAGAGCGGCCGGCGCCCACTGGGCGCATCCGGCGCGGCGCCAAATATATTAAAAATGACGAAATAATCTTAATCCTGTGGATTTTCGCCCGGCGGGCGGAATGATATCATGGATATAACTATTTAAAACCCTTGCTCTGCAACGCGCTAAAGCGCTGTAGGCAGCACCGCTCTTGTGAAGGAGGCGCAGCATGCTCAAGTACATAGGCAAGCGAATCCTCATGATGATTCCAGTTCTGCTGGGCGTCATACTTGTCGTGTTCATCATGAACCACATCTCCGACGGCGACCCTGCCCGCATACTCGCCGGCGAGAACGCCAGCGAGGAGGCTGTCGAGGCAATCCGTGAGGAGCTGGGCCTGAACGACCCGCTTCCGGTGCAGTTTTTCAATTACGTGAAGGGCATCGTCACCGAGTTTGACCTGGGCACCTCGTACCAGACCAAGCGCCCGGTTATAGACGAGCTTATGGACCGCTTCCCGACCACTGCGACGCTGGCTGTGCTGTGTATGATAATTTCTGCGGTCGTCGGCATAGGTCTGGGAATAATCTCGGCGGTCAAGCAGAACACGCTGATTGACCACCTCTCCACGGGCCTCGCGCTCTTCGGCGTGTCCATGCCTGCGTTCTGGGCCGGCCTGATGCTGATACTGCTGTTTTCCATCTATCTGGGCTGGCTTCCGGTGCAGGGCCTTGACCACGGATGGGTGAGCTGGATACTGCCGTCCATAACCTCCAGTATGGCCGGCATGGCCACCATCACGCGCATGACGCGCTCGAGCATGCTGGAGGTAATCTGTCAGGACTACATTGTCACCGCCCGCGCCAAGGGCCTGACCGAGCGCATTATAATAGTAAAGCACGCGCTCAAAAACGCGCTCATCCCCATCATCACCGTCCTCGGCATCCAGCTGGGCATCATGCTCGGCGGCGCGGTGCTGACGGAGACCGTCTTCTCCATACCCGGTCTCGGCAAGTACATGGTCGACAGCATAAAGAACCGCGACTACCCCGTCGTACAGGGCGGCGTGCTGCTGCTGGCGCTTGTATTCAGTCTCGTCAACCTTCTGGTTGACATCATCTACGCCTACGTTGACCCGCGCATCAAGTCTCAGTACAGCCGCGGCAAAACCAAGGCTCTCGACGGGAAGGAGGCTTGACGCATGTCCAAGATGCACACTGAGGCGATGAAGCGCCTGGACAAGAAGAAAAAACGCAAAAAGAAAGAGGCCGTCAGCGTCTGGTCCGAGGTCTTCTACCGTCTCTCTCGGAACCGCGCGGCCATATTCGGAATGGTCGTGATGTTTGTCCTCATACTGTTCGCCCTGTTCCCGCAGGCATTTGCCAGCGAGGGCTATGACGAGCAGGACTACTCCCGCGTCTTCCTGGCGCCCAGTCTGGAGCACCCCATGGGTACGGACAACGTGGGCCGCGACATCTTCAGCCGCGTAGTCTACGGCGCGCGCATCTCGCTCTCCGTCGGCCTGATAGCAATGCTCGGCAGCCTTGTCGTGGGCGGAACTCTCGGCGCTCTGGCCGCCGTGAACGGCAACGTCTCGGACAACATCATCATGCGCATATGCGACGTCTTCATGTCCATACCCAGCACCCTGCTGGCCATATCCATCTGCGCCGCGCTGGGCAACGGCATGACGAACCTGATAATCGCGATAACGATATCCCTGATACCCTCCTTCTCCCGGACGGTGCGCGCCTCCATACTCACCGTCAAGGACCAGGAGTATATAGAGGCGGCCAGGGCCATAGGCGCAAGCAAGGCGCGGCTCGTCTTCCGCCACATGATTCCCAACGCCATGGGCCCGATTATAGTCCGCGCCACGCTGGACGTCGCCGGCAGCATCACCGCCGCCGCCGCGCTGAGCTTCATCGGCCTCGGCGTAACGCCGCCCACGCCGGAGTGGGGTTGCATGCTCAACCAGGCCAAGCAGTACATAACCAGCCTGGACAAGTGGTACATACTGGCCTTCCCCGGCCTCATGATTATGCTCACCGTCTTCGCGCTCAACCTCTTCGGCGACGGTCTGCGCGACGCTTTCGACCCGCGTTCGAAGAATTGACACAGCCCCGTCCCGGGCAGAAAGGACAGCTATGGATAAGGAAGTTCTGCTCAAGGTAGAAAACCTCGTCGTCCACTATGAGACGCATAATGCGGTCGTGGAGGCGGTCAACAACGTCTCGTTCGAGATTCTCAACGGCCAGACTCTCGGCCTCGTCGGCGAGACGGGCGCCGGCAAGACCACCATCGCCCTCGCCATCATGTCTCTGCTTCCCAAATACACGGGCAAGATAATACAGGGCAGCATTGAGTTCGGCGGCAGGGACATAACCAAGCTCTCTCCGCGCGAGATGCGCTCCATACGCGGAAGCGACATCTCAATGATATTCCAGGACCCCATGAGCTCGCTCAACCCGGTCATGCCGGTTAACGAGCAGTTAGCCGAGCTCATACGCCTGCACCAGCGCGTGTCCCGCGCGGAGGCTGCCAAGAAAACGCTGGACATACTCAGAAAGGTCGGCATTCAGCCCGAGCGCGCCGGGGAATACCCGCACCAGTTCTCCGGCGGCATGAAGCAGCGCGTGGTCATCGCGATGGCGCTCGCCTGCAATCCGAAGCTGCTCATAGCCGACGAGCCGACGACCGCGCTGGACGTCACGATACAGGCGCAGGTGCTCGAGCTCATACGCGAGCTCAAAAACGAATCCGGCACCTCCATGCTGCTTATCACGCACGACCTCGGCGTTGTGGCCGAGACCTGTGACGCCGTGGCCGTCATATACGCCGGCGAGATTGTGGAGTACGGCACGCTCGAGGACATCTTCGACCACGCCGCGCACCCATACACGCAGTGCCTCTTTGCCACCATACCGAGCCTGGACAAGGACGTCGAGTGGCTTCAGCCGATAACCGGCCCGGCCGTCAACGCCGCCGACCTGCCCGAGGGCTGCAGCTTCTGCGGCCGCTGCCCCAAGGCGCAGGAACGCTGCAAAACCTATGACCCCGGCCACGTTGAGGTCTCCCCCGGGCACATCGTCAAATGCGTGCTGGCCGAAGAAGGCCGCGCGGACTGACTTCCGCGCACACGCTTAGCTTTATAAAACGCCGCGCAGGCGGCGGGAATGAGAGGCTGCCATGTCAGTAATTCTGGAAACCGTAAATCTCCAAAAATACTTCAAGACGCCGAAAGGCTATCTCCACGCCGTCGAAAATGTCAGCCTGCAGATAGAGCACGGCGAGACCCTGGGCGTCGTTGGCGAGAGCGGCTGCGGCAAGTCCACGCTGGGCCGTACAATACTCCATCTTCTGGAGCCCACGGGCGGACAAATATTCTTTAACGGCCAGGACATCACCTCCGTGCGCGGAAAGCAGCTCAAGGAGCTGCGCCGCGATATGCAGATTATCTTCCAGGACCCCTTTTCCTCGCTGAATCCGCGCATGACCGTCGGCGAGATAATAGGCGAGCCGCTGAAAATTTACCGCGTAACGAAGTCCAAGGAGGAGTACCGCAAGCGTATCACGGAGCTCATGGACCTCGTCGGCCTGGCGCAGCGCAATATCAACAGTTACCCGCACGAGTTCGACGGAGGCCGGCGTCAGCGCATTGGCATAGCCCGCGCGCTCTGCCTCAAGCCCTCCTTCATCGTCTGCGACGAGCCGGTCTCGGCCCTCGACGTGAGCATACAGGCTCAGATACTGAATCTGCTTCAGGAGCTGCAGAGGGAGCTGGGCCTTACGCTGATGTTCATCACCCACGACCTCTCCGTCGTGAGGCACATTTCGCGTAGCATCTGCGTCATGTACCTCGGCCAGCTGGTGGAAAAGTCCCCGGCCAAGGAGCTGTTCGTGAAGAACTACCACCCGTACACGAAAGCGCTGCTTTCCTCGATACCCATTCCCTCCATACATGTCGAGCGGGAGCGTGTGCCCATAAAGGGCGAGCTCACCTCGCCGATAAATCCCAAGCCCGGCTGCCGCTTTGCCAGCCGCTGTCCATACGCTCAGGACGTCTGCCGCGAGACCACTCCGGAGCTGCGCGAGATAAGCCCCAGCCACTTCGCGGCCTGCCACTTCGCCGGCCAGTGCAATTGAGCTCGGCCCGGCAAAACGTAATGTCTGTCGGCTTCCGCGCAGGGCGCGGCGCCGGACATTAAAATATCCTTAGGAGTTTAGAGGAGGAAGAAAATGAAAACCAACTTGCGTATACTCTCTCTTGCGCTGGTCCTCGTGCTTCTGCTTTCCGCCTGCGGCGGAAACCCGCAGTCCGATCCGGCCGAGACCGGCAGCGGCGACCCCGGCGAGGTCAAGGACACCCTCACCGTCGCCGTCAACGCCGAGCCCTCCGTGCTCGATCCCCCGAACCAGCAGAGCGGCACCGCCGGCATGGTAAACGTGCAGATTTTTGAGGGCCTCGTCCGCCTGGACAACGAGACCGGCGAGATAGTCCCCTGCCTGGCCGAGAGCTGGGAGCAGATTGACGACTACACCATACGCTTCCACCTGCGCGACGACGTCTATTTCCACGACGGCA
>CALXGL010000045.1 GCA_944387825.1 uncultured Oscillospiraceae bacterium
CTAAGTCATCTAGGCTTCTTGACCGAAATCTCAAAGCTTCGAGCTTCGTTCGACTTGCATGTGTTAGGCACGCCGCCAGCGTTCGTCCTGAGCCAGGATCAAACTCTCAAATATGGTATCTTAGCTGAACCTCTGTCCAGTTAAAACCTATCCGAGCTGTTCGTCACAGTCTCTTCAAAAGAATTGTTCGCAAGCTCCTCAGAGCTTGCTCAAAGAACCCTTCTCTGGTGCTTTTCGCATAAGCTTTTACTTACATTGTTTAATTTACAAGGTGCACTCGCAACCCTCGGGAAGCCTTCATTCAAGGGCCCTGCGGCTTTCTTTCGTTCCGGCCTCTCGGTGAGGTGCTTGACTAATATAGCATCCCGTGACGCGAATGTCAAGAGTTTTTTTCAAATTTTTTCGATGTTTTTTATCATGGCCTCAGAGCGGCCTTTTTTGCCCGTAAAGTCCGTTCTTTGAGCAGTTCAGCCGCAGCGCTCCGTGCGCTGCGGCTGAACTTCCAAACGCGGTCCTGATTTCAGAGCACCGTGTTTTCGAGCACGCCTATTCCGTCTATCTCACAGCGGACTACATCCCCGCTGCTGAGATATCTGGGCGGCGTAAAGCCCATGCCGACGCCCGCGGGCGTGCCCATGGCTATTATCGTACCGGCCTTGAGGGTCATTCCGGCTGAGAGCTCGGCTATGACGTGAGCCGCGCCGTATATCTCGTAGCGGGTATTGCTGTCCTGCCGCTTTTCTCCATTAATATAGCAGCGTATATCCAGCTCAGGCTCCCATGCGAACTCGTCTCGCGTGACTATCCATGGGCCCATTGCTGTGTGCGTATCCAGGCTCTTTCCGAAATAGAACTGCTTGTGCGCGGTTTGAAGATTCCTTGCGGAAATATCATTGAGCACGCTGTAGCCCAGCACGTACTGCTCCGCCTCGGCTTCGCTGACGCGGTACGCGTCGCGTCCGAGCACCACCGCCAGTTCAACCTCGTAGTCCAGCGAATCGACTATGTCAAAGTGTCCGTCTATGCCGTCGCCGGGCCCGATTATCCAGGCCGCGCGCTTGGAGAAGTAGACGGCCTTGCCGGCGTTCTTCCTGAACTCGGCGGCCCCGCCCCACTTTTCCGCTTCGGCGCTGTGGTCCACATAGTTCATGCCGAGGCAGACCACATCCTGGTCCGGCACGGGTATCGGCGCGAGCAGCTTTACGTCCGCAAGCGCTATGCCTTCTCCGGAGCAGTACCCCGCGTCCGGCAACGCGCCGCCGAGCTTTTCGATAAGGCCGGACATATCCGGCGCGGCCTCCCAGGCTTTGACGCCGTCGCTGACGGCGGCGAAGGTGCGGCCCTTGTACTCGCAGGTGAGCAGTTTCATTTACTTTCCTCCCATTGCTTGTTTCTCTCTTATTTAATCAGCGTTATCTCCCCGATTACCGGCATGGGCTTGCGCCTGCCCTTGAGCGCGTTGGATACGCCGCAGAAAAAGCAGACTATGCCGATTATATTGAGCACCCACATGAAGGGGATGAAGTCGAAGAGATTTATCACTATCCAGCACAGGAAGAGCACGAGGCCCTGGTTGACGTGATAGCGCACAAATCTGCTCTTGGGCTTCACCAGCCAGCTCAGCAGGAAAAAGGGCCCGAGGTAGCAGAGCGCGGCCAGCAGCCGGTTCTCCTTCGCGTCGGCTTTATACTGCCTGGCATAGAACTCAGTGTCGCGGCGCCGGCGTTCCTCGTCATAATAAAACTCGCCGCCCGCCGTCTGCTTCTGCCGGCTCTCATATGTAAACGTACCCTTGTCGCGCGCGCCGCGCGAAGCCGCGCTTGAAGCGTCTTCGGTCTTTTCGGCGCGGCCGGCTTTCTTATATGTATAATGGTATTCGCCGGAGGCCTGTGCTTTCTGTTTTGCGCCCGCGGAAGCGCCTGCGCTCTTTGCGCGCTTCTTTGGCTCAGCCCCGGACGCGCCGCAGGCCGGACACGCGTCGGCCCAGTCGGGCATATACGCCCCGCAGTTGCTGCAATAACTCATATGTATCCCTCATTTGTTGCTGGTACCGTCATTATATTACGCCGCAGGCTCTTTGTAAAGCTTCGCACTTTCTCTCGGCAGCAAAAAGAACGCGGACCAATGGTCCGCGTTCTTTCGCTATGCAGATCTATGTGTCGGCGATTTATTACCGCCTCAGCACCGCTTTTACGTCGACGCCATACTCGCGCACGCTCTTGAGCACCACTTCGATGTTGTCATCTATATAGGCGTTGCGGCGCTTATTAACAGCGTCCAGACCCTCGGCCAGCATGGCCGCAGCCTCTTCTTCACGAGCGCCGGTCACTTCGTAATTGATACCGATACCGTCAACTGTTTTCATGTTGGTCTCCTTTCCGGGCCAATGCCCTTGGAGCGGCTAGCCGTTCCTTTATGCTGCGCCTTTCGGCTTATAATCTTATCTCGGGAGGTCGTTTCCCTCTCCACGGCTATAATATAACACTCCGAAAGCAGATTGTCAATAGGTTAACGCTAAATTTTTGCTAATCTCGTGAAAAAATTATTTTTCCTTTTTGTCCGGCTTGTTTCGTGCAGCTTTTTCGCCTATACAGCGAAAAAGCCGTCGTTAAAGACGGCTTTCAGGCGTTCAGGCTGTGCGTTTGGCTGCCGCCTCCCGAATATCGGCGAGGCTGGCCGCCCGGGTGTGCTCTATCGGCTTCCAGCTGACGTCGCGCGAGAAGAGTCCGGCGACGGTGCAGGGAATATAAGTGAGCATATAGAGCGGGAAGGTAAATGTGAAAACAATCTTCTTCCACGCCGGGGCATAGATACGCTTCCACTCGGTGAGCGTGGTAAGCGCGCCGATGGAAAAGACGGCGAGGTACATGCTGTTGAGCAGTCCGAGCGCGCTTGCGAGCACGACGGCCGCGCCCTGGTGCGTGAGTATCGCGTAGGTGAAGCCGCCTATGTTGGCGAATACCGCCAGTACGGTGACCACCGCGGCGGGCAGAACGTTCATGAACATGTCGTAGCAGGCGAAGGAGCCGCGGAAGATGCCGCGCAGCATCGCGCCGCCGTATTTCATGAAGACCTGAACATAGCCCTTGGTCCAGCGCTTGCGCTGCCTGAGGGACTGGCGCAGCTTTGTCGGCTGCTCGTCATAGAGCACGGCGTCGGCGCAGTAGCCTATGCGCCGGCCGGCGGTTATGCTGCAGATGGTGAACTCAATGTCCTCGGTCAGCAGGAAGAAGTTCCAGCCGCCGCACTCGTCGAGCACCTTGCGGGAAAAGAGGAAGCCCGTGCCGGAGATGGCGCAGCTGGTGCCCAGGCGCATGCGGGGCCGGTTGAGCCAGCTGCTCTCGCGCATGAACCAGAGCGCGTAGCCGCTGCTTATCCAGTTGTCGCCGAAGTTCTTGGAATTGCGGTAGCTGGTAACGACCTCATAGCCGTCTGAATAGGTGCGGTTTATCTGTTCTATGTAGTCCGGCTCAAGCACGTTGTCCGCGTCGAAAACTATGTAGGCGTCAAATGGCTTGTCCGGATACGCGGCGTCTATGCGCTGCAAAAGCCAGTTCAGGGCATAGCCCTTGCCGACCTGCTCGGCATTGAAGCGCTCGAACACATGCGCGCCATGCTCCGCGGCTATGCGTGCGGTCTCGTCCGTGCAGTTGTCCGCGCAGACAAAGGTTGTTATGAGGTTCTTATCGTAGGTCTGTCTGTTTATGCTTTCAATCAGGTTGCCAATGACTTTTTGCTCATTTCGCGCAGAAATGAGCACCGCGAAGCGCGTGCGCTTCGCCGGCCTGTGCGGCTTGTCCTTAATTATGAAAGGTATGAGAATATAGACGGCCTGGTATGCGTAACAGAAGAAGAAAAACACCGCAAGTACGTAGTTTATCAGCTTTATCGTATCCACGTCGTCGCCTCCTTTGCGGTTTTACGGGTCCTAATTATATAGTCTGAATTTTAAATTCCCGCTCAACATTTTTTAAGTTTGGCTTAAATTTGGACTCCGAATCTGCAGACTTACTGTATTAAACGTAGTAACACAGTTAATATAACACAGGCGTCACGATATGTCAATATATGCCCTAAAGCGCATTTAGTGAATATATCAAGAAAATATATTCATATTAACGGCTTTGCCGTGCTTATGTAGAAAGCGCAGCTGCGGTTAAATATGCGCTTGACTTGGGCGTTTATTCGGCGTATATTACTAAATAAATACATGCCTTTGTTTCTATATCGCATATTTATACGTATGCATCTATATTGACTTCATAAGCGGCAGAAAGGATGATTAATGTGTCCAAAGCCTATCTGCTCCTGGCCGACGGCACGGTCTTTACCGGAACCGGCTTCGGCGCACGCGGCACGCGTGTGGCGGAGCTGGTATTCACCACAGGCATGACCGGCGCGGCCGAGAGTCTTACCGACCCGAGCTACGCGGGGCAGATAATCTGCTTTACCTTCCCGCAGCTTGGGAACTACGGCATATGTAAGGACGATTTTGAGAGCGAAAAAGTTCACGCCCCGGCGGTGGTCTGCCGGGAAATCT
>CALXGL010000046.1 GCA_944387825.1 uncultured Oscillospiraceae bacterium
ATAATCGGCAACAAGGCCGGTCACGGTAAGTGACCGGCCTCTTTCATTTTTCCAGCTCTGACAGCGTCTTTTTCAGCTGCCTGAGCCGGCGGGACTTCTCGGCCAGCTCCGGCCGCAGGGAGACGAACACCAGATAGAGCATGAAGGCGATAAACGTGAACACAAGGCACATATTCACCGCCATGTTGGCCGCCTTCAGCGCGGCAAAGACGGCGATTTCCACGCAGAGCGCCGCCGAGAGCGCAATGAGCACGGTGCGGCGCAGGTTTACGTGCCTGGCCAGCGCCTCCGCCTCGCCGCCCAGCTTGCCGCGCGCGTACCCTCCGTCGTAGGCCGCGATGCGCAGGACGCGCGCGTCTATCTCGCGGCGCTCCGCGGCGGGGTTGTCCATGTATTGCAGGCGCGCTTCGTCTATCGCGACGGCCTCCTTCCAGGCCGCGGCGGCCTGGGCGCCGTGCTCCGGGCCGAAAACCTCCTCTATCGCGTCGCCGAGGCCGTACAGCCCCGCGCAGAGCGCGCCTATCTCCTCGCCCAGAGCCTCCCGACGGGCCTCGCGCCTTGTGAAGGGCAGGGCGGCGAACTCCGCCCGGGCCTTTTCCGCAGCCCGGCCGGCCTCCTCCGCAAGCTCCCGCACCAGCGCGGACAGCCGCCGCTCGCGCTCCGCGCCGTCCGCGGCGCCGTCGCGTATGGCCAGCAGCGCCTCGTTTGCAGTATCCCTCATGTGAACCTCCATGTCCGGCCCGCCGAGCGCGAACGCGCCCGCCGAGATAATAATACCATTTGAACCGATTATAACATCGCCCAGCCCGGAAAACAATTCGCAAGCCGCGCGCGGCGAAAAATTTTTGAAAATTTTCTTCGGATACTATGCAGCCAGCATATTGTTTTGGCCCCGCGTCCGGCGTAAAATATCAAGGATACAACTGGACGCGCCCTGCCGGCTTTGGGACGGGCGCGGCGAAATAAGGCTTTTGAAAGGGGAGATTATATGGCTGCGTTAGTCTGCGACATCTGCGGCGGCAAGCTGGTCATGGGCGCGGGCGGCATAGCGGTCTGCGACAGCTGCGGCATGGAGTACACGTCCGACCGCATCCGCGAGAAGGTGCAGGAGATCAAAGGCACCGTGCAGGTGGACAACACGCACATGATAGGCAACTGGCTGGAGATGGCCGGGAGCGCCAAGGACGCCGGCAACAACGAGGAAGCGGAGACCTACTGCAACAAGATCCTGGAGGTAGACCCGGACAACTACAAGGCCCTGATGCTCAAGGGCGAGGTCGTGGCCTGGCAGTCCAGGTCGAACGATTCCCGCGTGGACGAGGGCGTGTCCTACTTCATAAAGGGCATCCAGAGCGCGCCGGAGGACGAGAAGAAGGAGCTTATCGAGCACGCGAAGGACCAGATCTCGCGCCTGTGCTTCGGCATGATTAAGCTGCAGGCCGACCGCTTCGCCAAGTGGCCGGACAAGGACGAGCTGGCCGCGGTCAAGAGCCAGCTGGTCGCGTCGCTGAACACGGTGGTCAACTTCCTGAGCGGGACTGGCGCGGTGGTGGACACCAACGACATGATGAGCCGGGCGGCGACGGCGGTGAACAACGCCGTCATCGCGGCGTACAACAATGTCATCTTCAAGGACTACAACGGCAACCCGGACGACCCGGACGACCGGCCCAACTTACACGAGCTTCAGCGCTACATCGAGAGGACGGGCTTTTGCAGAGACCTGCTGAACACCGTCATCAGCGTTACGAAGGAGGACAAAGAGGGGAACATCCAGCGCTATAAGAACCTTATCGCCATTGAAAAAGCGGCGATAGACAGCTGCGCCTGGGACTATGAATTCAACTACGGCGTAAAGCATTGGTACAAGAGCCGATGGCTTAGCGATGAGGCCAAGGCTATTCGCAGGCAGCAGATCGCCGGGTACGAGGCCAAGCTCAAGGAGTGCGAGGACGCCGTGGCGCAGGAGAAGGCCGCCGAGCAGCAGAAGCGCCGGGACGAGTACTGGGCCGAGCACGCCGCGGAGAAGGCCGCGCTGGAGAGCGAGCTGGCGCAGCTGGAGCGGCAGGCCGCCGCGCTGGAGGAGGAGATCGCCGCCATCCCCGGCGAGGAGGAGAAGGGCGCGGTGCAGCGCCGCATAAACGAGCTGACCCGCGAGAAGAACGCCCTCGGCCTCTTCAAGAGCAGGGAGAAGGCCGCAATTGCGGACAAGATTGCCGCCGCCAACGCCGAGATACAGAAGATTTCCAACCGCATGGACGCCGTCAAGGCGGAGATAGAGTCGCGCCTGGCCCCGGTCAAGCAGCGGATGGATGAAATAAACGAGGAACTCAACAAGGACAGATGAACCCGGGCCGCCCGGGCTGAGGAGGAATATTGATGAAAAAGACCTTGTGCGCGCTGCTGGCGCTTTGCCTGCTTGCGGCGCTGCTGACCACCGGCGCGCTGGCCGCGGATGAGCCGGCCGCCGCCGCGGACATTAAGACCGCGCAGCAGGCGGCGGATTACCTCTATTCGCTGGGCCTGTTCCGCGGCACCGGCTCGAACCCGGACGGCAGCCCGGTGTACGAGCTGGAGCGCACGCCCACACGCTTTGAGTCCGTCGCCATGCTTGTCCGCCTGCTGGGCGCGGAGGACGAGGCCCTGGCCGGGAGCTGGCGCACGCCCTTCCGCGACCTCTACCCCTGGGCCGCGCCCTACGTCGGCTACGCCTACGCCGAGGGCCTGACCAACGGCACCAGCGCCGACACCTACGACGGCAGCGACCCCATCAACGCCTCGCAGTACCTGACCTTCGTCCTGCGCGCCCTGGGCTATGAGAGCGGCGTGGACTTCCAGTGGCAGACCTCCTGGCAGCTCACCAACGCGCTGGGCATAACCGCCGGGCAGTACGTCACCTACGGCAGCTTTAGCCGCGGCGACGCCGCGCTGGTCTCCGCCAGGGCGCTCTCCGTCAACGTGAAGGGCCAGGACTACACCCTCTACGAGGCCATCTTCGGCGAGGCCGAGGACGAGGAGGAGCCGCCCGCGAGCACGGAACCCATCGCCACCTACAGCGGCCGCGGCGACGACGTGATAACCGGCGTGAACGTCCCGAAGGGCGACTACTACGTCGAGTACACCTGCACCGGCGAGGGCAACTTCATCGTTGACCTCTACTACGGCAGCGGGGCGCTCTCGTGCGACCTTGTGGCCAACGACATAGGCGCCAGCTCCGGCCGTATGCTGATCGACACCGCACGCAGCCGCGCCATCACCAACGGCAGGCTGGAGATCATGGCGGACGGCGGCTGGACGATACAGATAAAGCCCGTCGGCGGGACCACCACGACCAATATGCGCGGCTCCGGCGACGCGGTCACCGGCGTGTTCACGGCCACGACCTCCCGCGCCACCGTCAGCTCCAGCGCGACGGGTGCAAAGGGCAACTTTATCGTCTATGTGTACGAGCTTGGCGGCGCCGGCCGCGGGGATCTCGTGGCGAACCTCATCTCGCCTGAATCTGGCAGGACCTCGGTCCGCCTTGTCCCGGGCGAGAAGTACTTCCTGGGCATCGACGCCGGCGACGCGGAGTGGAGCATAGACTTCGGCCTCGGCGGCAGCGTCACCAGATACGACTTCGGCCCCGGCATGGTGGAGTCCGAGGAGCCGGAGGACCCGGGCTACGACGACCCGGGCGACGACCCGGGCGATGAGCCGGGCAGCGAAAAAAAGTGGTCCTACGACGACGTGACAAGGCTGAAGGGTTACATCGAAGACGCGCAGGGTTATCTTAATAGTGCCGGTAACTACGCCCAGGCCGCGATTGATAACAGGCTCATGTCCGAGGCGTATATGAACAATGCAAAAAGCGCCGTTGAGGGCGCGCAGCGCAACTACGAGAACGCGCTGACTCTCATGAGCAGCCGTGTTGAACTGACGTATGAGAGCGGCGGAACCATGGCGGAAAAGATACAGGGAACCTATGACAATCTGGCTTCTGCGCTGGATATACCAGTTGAAGGCGACCCCTACGACTACGCATTGGACTTCATGAAGATTGTCGCCAACGCCATGGGCGATAACAAGACCTACATATATAACGTCGGCCAGCTCTATGAGTCGATGCTGCGGACTGATTGAACCACCCAACAAAAAAGCTCCCC
>CALXGL010000047.1 GCA_944387825.1 uncultured Oscillospiraceae bacterium
ACAGGGGCAACATCGGCTTCATCCTCGTCAACCAGCGCACCAAGGAGGCGCGCTACTATCCCTGCGCCGGCGCGGACGAGAGCTCGGCCATGCTCAGCGCCCAGGGCGCGGTGCAGCAGTACAGCTATCAGGCCACGACGCCTCTGCTGCTCAACACCGGCGGCCAGCCGACCTACTTCATGGCGCTCAAGGACGCCAGCCAGCTCGTCAAGATGTACGCCATGGTCAACGTCTCGCAGTACGACGCCGTCGCCATAGGCAGCAACGTCGAGGAATGCGTGGACAATTACGTCGAGCTTCTCGCCGAGCGCGGCATAGGCGTGGATACGCCCGTGGCCCCGCCCAGCGGCGAGGATGTGAGCGGCGTTGTCGCCGACGTCCGCTACGCCGTCGTAGACGGCAACACGCTCTGCTATATCCGTCTCGAGGGTGATGACGTCTACTACACGATAAGCGCCGCGGCCGCGCCCGAGGCCGTGCTGCTCAACGTGGGCGACAGCGTGACCATAGCGCCCAGCGGAGAGTCCGACGGCCTCATGCAGTCCGCCGGCTCGCTCACGATAGACTCCCGCGCCGAGGCGGAGGAGCCCGTTGAGACCACGCCCGTCGAGACTGAACCCGCCGGACTCGAACCAGCGGCTTAATAAAACAAAATTGCCGCCCCGCGAGGGGCGGCAATTATTTGAGAAGGAGGCAGCCAAATGCTGATAGTCCTCGTCATAATCTGCGTATATCTGCTCGTCCTCACCGCCCGGCTCAAGTCGCGCGCCGACCGGCAGCAGGAGCTCATAGACGAGCTGCGTTCCCGCCTCGACGCCCTCGCCGACGCGCGCGCTTCCGCGCCCGCCGCCCCCGCCGCGGAAACCCTGCCCGCCGGCGGCCCGATAAACCCCGAGCTCAGGGCCGAGCTGCGCGAGCTCAAGCGCCGCGGCAGCCTTGACGCCGCCGCGTACGAGTTCTGCAAGGCGACGGGGCTCGACGAGGCCGCCGCGGAGCAGTATCTGAGCGGCCTGTAAGGCCCGGAGGGCGTCTCGAACATGCAAAAGGACCGGTCGGATGACCGGTCCTTTTTGCGCGCCGGCCCTCAGGCCAGAGCCGCTGTGATGATGCTCATCTGGTAGACCTCTTCGGCGTTGCAGCCGCGGGAAAGGTCGTTTATCGGGGCGTTCAGGCCCTGCAGTATCGGGCCGTAGGCGTCAAAGCCGCCCAGTCGCTGGGCTATCTTATAGCCGATGTTGCCGGACTGAATCTCGGGGAAGATGAAGGTGTTGGCGTAGCCGGCGACCTTGCTGCCCGGGAACTTGAGCTGGCCGACGGTGGGGCTGACGGCGGCGTCGAACTGCATCTCGCCGTCGATGTCGAGGTCGGGCGCAAGAGCCTTGGCCTTGGCGCAGGCCTCGCGGGCAAGGTCGACATTGGGACCCTTGCCGGAGCCCTTGGTGGAGTAGCTGAGGAAGGCAACCTTGGGCTCTATTCCGAACACCTGGGCCGTACGGGCGCAGGCGACGCCGGTCTCGGCCAGCTTGTCGGCGGCGGAGAAGGTCACGTTGCCCTCCTTGTCCACGTCGTCCTGGTAATCGATGTTGATGGCGCAGTCGCCCATGGCCAGCATCTCCTCGCCGCGGACCATGATGAAGACGCTGCTCACGAGGTGGGCGCCGGGCTTGGTCTTGACGAGCTGCAGCGCGGGACGGACGGTGTCTGCGGTGGAGTAGGTGGCTCCGCCCAGCAGGGCGTCGGCCTTGCCCATCTTTACCAGCATGGTGCCGAAATAGTTGGACTTCTTCAGCGCGGCGGCGCAGTCCTCCGCGCTCATCTTGCCCTTGCGCAGCTTGACCATCTCTTCGACCATGGCGCCGAACCCGTCGTAGTTCTCGGGATCGACTATCTCGAGGCCCTCGATGTCGAAGCCGCCCTCGGCCGCGGCCGCCTTGACCTCATCGGCGTTGCCCACGAGCACGGGAGTGAGGAAGCCGCCGGCCTTGAGACGGGCCGCGCTCTCGAGTATGCGCGCATCGGTGCCCTCGGTATAAACTATCTTGCGGGGGTTCTTCCTGAGAATTTCCACGAGATTTTCAAACATTTTACTGCCTCCATATTCTTCGCGCCCCGCGCGAATTTTTCTGACAAATAATTTTACCATTCCCCGCCCCTCTTTTCAAGTAGGCGCCGAAGAAAATACCGTCTCCGGGCGGGCCGCGTCATAACCGCGGGCACGAAAAATACATTTGACAGATTGTCAATACTATATTAAAATTGTAAAAAACTTTCATTGCAGCCCTGCTTTGGGGCGTTTTGCAGAAAAGCGCCGCCCTGGGCTGGACAAAATCAACAAAATCAGCTGCAAAGGTTCTTCCAAAAATCTTCGTTTGCATCTATGCATTTGTCCTCCTTTTTGGTATAATGTCGGCGAGAGAGGGCTTCACCTCCATCATACGAGAGAGGACGATGAAATTGATATCACACGGTAAAGAGGTAAAGGTGTTTGCCGGCAACTCCAATCTTCCGCTCGCCAAGGCCATCTGCCAGAAGCTGAGCAAGAAGCTTGGCGACTGCACGGTTTCCGCCTTTGCCGACGGCGAGGTATCCCTCGCGCTGGGAGAGCCCGTGCGCGGCTCTGATGTATTCATAGTCCAGTCCACCTGCAAGCCGGTCAACGACAATCTCATGGAGCTGCTCGTCATGATAGACGCAATGCGCAGGGCGAGCGCCGGACGTATAACCGCCGTCATGCCGTATTTCGGGTACGCGCGCCAGGACCGCAAGGCCAAGAGCCGCGACCCCATTTCCGCGAAACTCGTAGCCAACCTCATCACCGAGGCGGGCGCCGACCGCGTGCTCACCATGGACCTGCACGCGGCCCAGATTCAGGGCTTCTTCGACATACCCGTGGACAACCTTTTCGGCGCGCCGATACTCGCCAACTACTACCTTGACAGCTTCGGCCGCGGCAACGACGATTACATCGTCGTATCCCCCGACGTGGGCAGCGTGGCCCGCGCGCGCACCTTTGCGCAGAAGCTTGACCTCGGTCTCGCCATCGTAGACAAGCGCCGCCAGAGGGCTAACGTCAGCGAGGTCATGAACATCATCGGCGACGTCGAGGGCAAAAACGTAATCCTGCTCGACGACATGGTGGATACGGCCGGCAGCCTCTGCCACGCCGCGGAAGCGCTCGTCGAGGTCGGCGGCGCCAGGGAAATCTACGCCTGCGCAAGCCACGGCGTACTCTCCGGAGAGGCGCTCGAACGCATTAGCAGAAGCCCCATCAAGGAGCTTGTCCTGCTCGACACCATCCCGTTCCCCGGGGACAGGGGCGAGTGCGGCAAGATAAAGTATCTCTCCGTCGCGCCCATTTTCGCCGAGGCGATAGAGCGCATCTATGAGGAAGTCTCCATCTCCTCCCTTTTCGACTGATATGTTTTTCGCAAAACGTTCCGGCGGCGTCGAGTGGATAATAGCCTTCCTCGGCAACCCCGGACCCGAGTATGAGAACACGCGGCACAACGCCGGCTTTCTGGCCGGGGCCGCAATGGAAAAGCTCCTGGGCGTCAAAATGACGCGCGTGCGGCACAGGTCCCTGACCGCCCGCGCCGACATTGCCGGGCACGGCGTGCTGCTCATGGAGCCGCAGACCTATATGAACCTCTCCGGCGAAGCCGTCGGCGAGGCGGCCAGGTTCTACAAGGTTCCGCCGGAGCGGGTTATAGTTGTCTCCGACGAAATGGCCCTGCCTCCCGGCAGCGTGCGCATACGCCAGAGCGGCAGCGCAGGAGGGCACAACGGGCTCAGGAGCATAATCTCCCACCTGGGCACGGACGCCTTTCCCCGCATACGCCTGGGTATAGGCGAGCCCGAGCACGAGCCGGTAGACTGGGTGTTGGGCAAATTCACCGGGCCCGACGCGGCGGCGATGGCCGATGCCGCGCAGCGGGCGGCCGAAGCGGCCGAATGCTACATAAGCGAGGGCCCCGACAGGGCCATGAGCAAATACAACCGCAAGCATCAGGGCGGCGGCGCGCAATAAAATGCAGCGAGGCGCGGCGCTGTCAGAATAGTCCGGGGCGGCGGCTGCGGCGTCCGTTCCGCGCGGCCCTCTCTGCGCGGAGCACACAGGTTTCCCGCGGCGCGCCGCCTAAAAACTAGGGGGGATATTTGTGAACAGAAAATGCATCGCAATGCTCCTTGCAGGCGGGCAGGGTTCCCGTCTGTATGCGCTCACCAAGGACGTTGCAAAACCCAGCGTGCCCTTTGGCGGAAAGTACAGGATAATCGACTTCCCGCTCTCCAACTGCGCCAACTCCGGCATAGATGTAGTCGGGGTGCTCACGCAGTACAAGCCGCTGCAGCTCAACAGCTACATAGGCAGCGGTCAGGCCTATGACCTCGACAGCTCCGACGGCGGTGTCTTTATCCTGCCCCCGTATCAGAGCGCGGGCGAAAAGGGTTCCTGGTTCTCAGGCACAGCCAACGCGATATATCAGAATATCGCCTTTATCGAGAACTACAACCCGGAAAACGTCCTTATCCTCTCCGGTGACCACATCTAGAAGATGGACTACTCCGACATGCTCCGCCAGCACGTCGTCAACAACGCGGCCTGCACAATCGCGGTCAAGCAGGTTTCGCTGGAGGAAGCCACCCGTTTCGGCATCCTCTCCTGCGGGGAGGACGGCTACATAAACGAGTTCGAGGAAAAGCCGAAAAAGCCCAAGAGCGACCTCGCCAGCATGGGCATCTACATCTTCAACTGGCAGAAGCTGCGCGAGTACCTCATTGCCGACGAGAACGATCCCAACTCCTCCAAGGACTTCGGCAAGAACATCATCCCCAACATGCTGGCCGCGGGCGAAAAGCTCTGGCCCTACAAATTCGACGGCTACTGGCGCGACGTGGGCACCATCGTCAGTCTCTGGGACGCGAACATGGACATGCTCGGCAACACGCTCATGGACCTCTTCGACGCCTCCTGGCCGATACGCTCCAAGAGCCCGATAAAGCCCCCGCATTATGCCGGCCCGGACAGCAGGATTCAGCACTCCATAGTCACCGAGGGCTGCGAAATATACGGCGAGGTCAGCAACAGCGTCCTCTCCAGCGCGGTCACCATAGGCCGCGGCGCCCAGGTTTTCTACAGCATACTCATGCCGGGCGCCAGGGTTGAAGACGGGGCGGTTGTGCGCTACTCCATCATAGGCGAGAACACCGTCGTCCGCGCCGGCGCGCGCGTGGGCACGGACCCGGACGGCAGCGCGGACTGGAACGTCGCCACCTGCGGGCCGAACATTGAGGTCGGCGCCGGGGCGGTCGTCAAAGCGGGAGCCATGATTTATGACAGCGTACCCGCCGGAGAAGGGAGCGATGCGTAATGATAAACCTGCACGGACTCATTCTGGCCGACCGTTCCAGCCGCGACCTTCGCGAGCTGGTCATGGTCCGCACAAGCTCTTCCCTGCCCTTTGCCGGCCGTTACAGGCTCATCGACTTCGCGCTCAGCAACCTGCAGAACGCGGGCGTGCGCGACGTGGCCGTCGTAATGCACCGCAACTACTCATCCCTGCTGGACCACATCGGCTCCGGCAAGGAATGGGACATGTCCCGCAAGCGCGGCGGCCTCAAGCTGCTGCCCCCCTTCACCGGCTCCGGCGAATACGAGGGCATCATCGACGCGCTTGAGAATATCCGCGGCTATATTGAAGACATAAAGCAGGACTACGTCGCGCTCATGCGCGGCAGTCTCGCCGCCAGCATAGACCTCGGCGACGTCATGTACAGGCACGTCAAGTCCGGCGCCGACATCACCGCCGTCTGCTCCAACGCGACCCCCGAGGGCGAGCACCATCGCTTCATAGTGGGCGAGGACGGCTTCGCCAAGGAGATTATGCTCCGCCGCGTCGGCCCCGGCGAGGGCGTCGCCACGCTGGAGGTCTATATCATGAGCAAGTCCACCCTGCTCGGCATTATCGACCGCTGCGACAACGCGCTCAACCACAAGTTCCACCGCGACGGCCTCGGCGGCCTGCTCGCCGCCGGCGGCAAGATAAACATATACATGCACAACGACTACGCCGTGCACATCACGAGCGTAAACGGATATTATAAATCAAGCATGGATATGCTCGACCGCGAGAAGCGCCGCCAGCTCTTCCCGGAGGACCGGCCCGTCCGCACCAAGGGGCGCTCCGATGTGAGCACCTATTACAGCGACCAGGCCGTAAGCCGCAACAGCCTCGTGGCCGACGGCTGCATAATCGAAGGCGTCGTGGAGAACTGCGTTATCTTCCGCGGCGTACGAGTAGGCGCGGGCGCGGTGCTCAAAAACTGCATTATCATGCAGGACACCGTCGTATCCGACGGCGTGGAGCTGCACTACGTCATATCCGACAAGGACGTGTTCATCTCGCGCGACGTGACGCTCTCCGGCGCGCCGAGCCTCCCGCTAGTGCTTCCAAAGGGCAGCAAGGTCTGAGGAGAACGTAAGTTTATAAGTTCAGGGTTCGGCTGACGGGGGACGCTCCGTCAGTCGTGCCCTCTTACCGGCGGGCTCTGCCTGTCCGGATTCAATTTCGCCGTCCGGCGCCCTGCGCCGGGCGCATGGAGGTTTACATGACAACAGGACAGATTTCCAGGGATGAGATGCACGGCGCTCTCGAAGATAAGCTGTGCTCTTACTTCGGAGTGACCGGTAAGGAAGCCACGGACGAACAGGTATTCCAGGCTTCGGCCATGGTCATACGTGAGATTATGAGCCGCCTTCTCGCGGCGGAAAAAGCCGAAACGCCCGAAAAAGAGGTGCACTACCTCTCCATGGAGTTTCTCATGGGCCGCAGCCTTATGAAAAACGCCTACAATCTGGGCGTAGCCAATTCCCTTATCGGCGCGCTTGAGGACATGGGCCGCAGCGCCTCCGATATCTTCGAGCTGGAGCCGGACGCCGGCCTCGGCAACGGCGGCCTCGGCCGTCTCGCCGCCTGCTATATGGACAGCATGGCCACCGAGGGCATAGACGCCACCGGCTATACCCTCTGCTATGAGCTCGGCATCTTCCGTCAGAAGATTGAGCAGGGCAGGCAGGTTGAGGTCGCGGACAACTGGAAGAGCGCCGCGGAAAGCTGGCTAATCCCCCGCTATGAGGACACTGTTGAAATCCGCTTCGGCGGCCGCGTCGAGGAGAACTGGGACTACTTCGGCAACTGCCACGCCGAGCTCAAGGATTACGACACCGTCCTGGCGGTCCCCCGCGACATGCTCATATCCGGCTTCGGCGGCGGCAAGGTCAACACGCTCCGGCTCTGGGAGGCGCACAGCACCAACTCTCTCGACATGTACCAGTTCTCCGAGGGCCAGTACGTCAAGAGCCTGGAGCAGCGCACCATGGCCGAGGTCATCACCAAGGTGCTCTATCCCGCCGACGACCACATGGAGGGCAAGACGCTGCGCCTGAAGCAGCAGTACTTCTTCGTCTCCGCAACCGCGCAGAACATAGTCCGCGACCACCGGCGCGTCTGGGGCGACGTGCGCAATTTCGCCGAGCACCACGTCATACAGATAAACGACACGCACCCGACCATGATAATACCCGAGCTCATGCGTATCTTCATGGACGAGGACGACCTGGGCTGGGACGAGGCCTGGGATATCGTCTGCCGCTGCGTGGCCTACACGAACCATACGATAATGTCCGAGGCGCTTGAAACCTGGCCGCAGGGCCTCGTGCAGAGCCTTGTGCCGCGCGTGTTTGAGATAATAAGCGAGATAAACCGCCGCTGGCGCACCCTGCTGGGCGAAAAGTTCCACGGCGACAACGCGAAGATTTCCCGCAACGCCGTGATAGAGGGCGGAAAGGTCCATATGGCCAACATCTGCCTCTCCGCCTGCTACATGATAAACGGCGTCAGCAAGCTGCACGGCGACATACTTAAAAACGACCTTTTCCGCGATATCTGCGAGTTTGAGCCGGAAAAGTTCACCTATGTCACCAACGGCATCGACCACCGCCGCTGGCTCTCGCAGATAAACCCGAGGCTCGACGCCCTTGTAAAGGAGCTTATCGGCCCCGCCTATCTCAAGCGCCCGGAGGAGCTTGCAAAGCTCCGCCAGTTCGAGCGTGACAGCGAGGTGCTGATGCGCCTGCGCGAAATAAAGGGCTTCAACAAGCAGGCCCTCGCCGAGTATGCGAAGAAGACCCAGGGCTTCGAAATGGACACCAACGCCGTTTTCGACGTCCAGGTCAAGCGCCTGCACGAGTACAAGCGCCAGCTCATGTGCGCCATGCTTATCGCCCACCTGCAGGACCGCCTGCACGACAATCCGGACATGGATTTCGTACCGCGCACCTTTATCTTCGGCGCGAAGGCCGCCGCCAGCTACAAGGCCGCCAAGCGGACGATAGAGCTCATTAACTCCCTCTCCGCCGACATAAACGCCGACCCCGTATGCAAGGGCAGACTTCAGGTGTTCTTCCTCGAGAACTACCGCGTCTCCGTGGCCGAAAAGCTCATGCCCGCCGCCGAGATAAGCGAACAGATTTCCACCGCGGGCAAGGAGGCCAGCGGCACCGGCAACATGAAGCTCATGATGAACGGCGCCGTCACGATAGGCACCCTCGACGGCGCGAATGTGGAGATGTACGAGCGCCTGGGCGACGACAACATGTTCCTCTTCGGCCTGAGAGCCAACGAGGTTGAAGACCTGCGCCGCAGCGGCTACAATCCGCAGCAGTACGCCGAGAGCGATCCCCGCCTCAAGCGCGTGCTCCAGCGCTTCAACTCCGGCCTCTCCGACGGCAAGAGCTACGCCGACCTGGTCAGCAGCCTGCTCTACGGCGGCGACCAGTACATGCTCCTGGCCGACTTCGCCAGCTATGTCGAGACTCACGACCGGCTCTACGACAAGCTTCGCAGCGCCAACGAATTCGCCCGCATGGGCCTCGTCAACATCGCCGAAAGCGGCATCTTCGCCGCCGACCGCGCCATCCGCGAATACGCGGAAAAAATCTGGAGGCTGTAAGGCCGCCCCAAACCAGAGCAATCCCCGCGGCAATGAAGCCGCGGGGATTTTTTCAGTCATATCTCTCCGGGCGCATGCATATATTGATTGTATGCTGTTTCTCGGAGGTGACTTGAATGGATCGGGACATCGACGATCTCATATTCGGCAGTGCCGGCGCTGACGTGAGCGACCGGTAAAGCAAAGCCGCCCGGCAGCTGCCGGGCGGCTTTTTTATTCAATATGCGTCGCGGCCGCCCATGTCCCCGGGGCAGCGGCGGGAATCCAGGCCGGTAACGGCGAGGTAATACCCGGCATAGGTCGTCTCCATATACGGTATGACATACACGCCGGTAAAGGGTATTATGGTCAGCAGCCACCAGCCCAAAAACGAGAGGTCCAGCACAAACAGTTCCATCTTCCTCCCGTCCATAAGCCTTTTGCTCTCGCGTATGCAGTCCATAACGCGCCGGTCCGGGTGCTCCAGCAGCAGGTATATCGCCAGCCTGTAGCGATACGCCGCGATAATGCCCGGCACGACCAGGAGCAGCGCCCAGAGAAAGGTGAAGAGCGATTTCAGCAGGTTCAGCAGGAAAAGCTTCCAGAGCAGCGCGAAGCCGTCCACCAGGTTCCAGACGCTGTTTTCCTCCCGCTTCGCCGCGTGCAGGCAGAAGATAACCATGCCCGCGGCCAGCATCATGCCCGCAAGCTCGAGCATGAAGTTTATTATATAGGCGAAGGGCTCGGTATAAAGGCGGCTGTAGAACTCCGGCGCAACATAGAGCTGCGGCCCGGCGGAGGGGTCAATCACCACGTGAATAAGCTCCGTCGGGAAAATCAGCCGGCTGGAGAGTTCGCTTATTACGAATGTCACAAGGAAATATACCAGCGCGGCAATATACGGGCTCGTCTTAGACTGCCTCATGCACGAGCGCGCTTCCTCTTTCAGCGCCGAACGGTCAAACCACATGTCTGTCCTCCATTCTCCGCCGGAAGGCGGCATCTTTTTTATTATATCAAGTCCGCACTCACATAACAATGCCCTTTTGCAGCTCCGGCGTTTCAATTTTCACCAACCGCTCCGGCAGTGAAGCGGGATAATATGCCGCGGCCGCGGCCGCGCAGCCCGGTATGTCAGCGTAGAGCCGGCACACGACGCCCCTCTCCGGCGCGGTTATGCCCCCTGCCTCGCGGCGAAACGGCATGGAGCGCAGGCTGCCCCGGCCTGTGAGCTTATAAAAGCTCTCGCGCAGGCACCAGAGCTCGTGCAGCGTGAAATCCCTCCCGCACCCGCCCATGAGCCTCTCCGCGAACGCGAGATCCCGTTCGCGCACCGCCTGCACATCCGCGCCGACCTCGCTTCCCGAAACCGCGCACAGCACCCAGCCGCGCGTGTGGCTCAGGGAAAAGCATATGTCCGGCCTCGAGGGGAAATACGGCTTTCCCGCAGGATTCAGCGCGGCCTCCGGCAGCGAGCGCAGGCCGTATTCCCGCTCCAGCGCCCTCAGCAGCAGCGACCAGGCCGCCGCGCTCCGGGCCGAACGGCCGCGTCCGGCCGCGGCGGCGCGCGAGGCATCGAAGCCGTCTGTGCCGGCGAAATAAACCCGTGCCATGTCCAGCCCCCTCCGATAGTGCATTTTCCCGAAATTGCGTTTTCTTCCGCTAAATTATACTACATCTAGTCATAAGACGCTACCATTATTGCGAGGTTTGTGATATAATAATTATGTGTGCCGCTTTGAGCGCGGCGGGACGTAGAGCAGTCTGCGCACCGGCAGCGAAAATACGTCCGAATTGCATTATACCTAACCGGAAGGGGCGTGTGCAATATCAAAAAGATACTGGTACTTGAAGACGAAAGCGGCATACGCAGCTTTGTCGTTATAAATCTGCGCCGCAACGGCTATGAGCCTGTCGAGGCAGCCACCGGTGAAGAGGCGCTGGCCGCGCTGGCCGCCGACCCGGACATAGATGTAGCGCTGCTGGACGTCATGCTGCCGGACATAGACGGCTTTGAGGTCTGTCGCCGGATACGCGCGTCCGGCTCCAAGATGGGCATAATCATGCTCACGGCCCTGGGCCAGGAGATGGACAAGGTCACGGGCCTTATGAACGGCGCCGACGACTATGTGACGAAGCCCTTCTCCCCGGCGGAGCTTATCGCGCGCGTGGACGCGCTCTGCCGCCGCCTGGGCGCGGCGGAGGAGCCCGAGGAGCCGGAGATAGAGAGCGGGCCTTTCCTTCTCAATCCGCGCAACCGCACGCTGGACAAAAACGGCGAGCGCGTCAAGCTGACGCAGACGGAGTATTCCATCATGAAGCTCTTCATGGAAAACCCCGGCAAGGCCCTCTCCCGCGAGGACATACTCGAAAACGTCTGGGGCACGGATTACCGCGGCGAGCTCAAGATAGTGGACGTCAATATCCGCCGGCTGAGGATAAAGATAGAGGACAATCCCACGGCGCCCGAGTATATAACCACCATCTGGGGTTACGGCTACAAGTGGGGCACCTGAGCCATGGAGGAAAAGAACACTCCCCCGCTCGGGGAAAAGCCGCCGGAGGCCGGCCGCGCAGCCCGCTCCGCGCGCATTATCCGCAGCCTGTTTTCGTCCGACGAGCGGCCGGAGACCCTGCGCGGGCTGAAGGGCGCCTGGCTTGTAATGAGCTGCTTCGGCGCTCTCTGCGTGCTGCTCGCGCTGCTGTTCGCGCTCTTCTGGGGCGTGATAGGCGCCTGCGTCTTCGCCGCGCTGGCCGCCGCCATCTTTCTTGCCAGCAACTTCTGGTTCCGTGAGAGGGTGACAAGCCCCATACTCGGGCTCAGCGACACCGCCAGGCACATAGCCGACGGCAGCTACGGCACTCTCGCCGAGCGCCTGCGCAACGATGAGATAGGTGCGCTCACAGACGCAATAAACGACATGAGCGTCAAGATTGGCAAGGCCGACCGCGTACAGAACGAATTCATCTCCTCCGTCTCGCACGAGCTGCGCACGCCGCTCACGGCCATAACCGGCTGGAGCGAAACGCTGCTCTACGACGACGCGCTGCAGGGCGATTCGCGGCGGGGCATAGAGATAATCTCCCGCGAAGCCGGGCGCCTGACCGGCATGGTCGAGGAGCTGCTTGAATTCACGCGCATGCGCGACGGGCGCTTCACGCTCAACCTTGAGCAGGTCGATGTGGCCGCGCTGCTTGAAGAGGTCTGCTTTACGTACAGCGAGCTGCTCCGCCACGACGGCATCGAGCTCAAGTATACCCCGCCCTCCGGCGAGCTGCCCTTCGTAACGGGCGACCCGCGGCGACTGAAGCAGGTCGTGCTGAACATACTGGACAACGCCTCCAAGTATGGCCGCGGCGGCCGCAGCATAGAGGTCGGCGCCGCCCGTCAGGGCGAGTATGTCAGGATTTCCGTGCGCGACCACGGCCCCGGCATCGCCAAGGAGGATTTGCCGCACGTCAAGGAGCGGTTTTATAAGGGCCGCGGCAAGGAGCGCGGCAGCGGGATAGGCCTCGCCGTCTGCGACGAGATTGTCACGCGGCATTCGGGCAAGCTCATCGTGGACAACGCCCCGGCCGGAGGCGCGCTCATAACGGTGCTGCTGCCCATAGAAACTCAGTAAAGGAAGAACCCATGGCAAACAATTCTCAACAGGTCTGCTTCCGCACCTCGATAGGCGGCCAGGCGCTCATGGAGGGCATCCTCATGCGCGGGCCGGAGAAGCAGGCAATCGTCTGCCGGACGGAAAACGGCATAGTCGAAAAGGTCGAGCCGGTCAACATGGCAAGGGGCCGGCACCCCATTCTGGGCTGGCCGCTCATACGAGGCGTCGTCACGCTTGTGGACTCGCTTGTAAAGGGCATGAAGGCCCTGACCTACTCCGCAAGCCTGCTGCCGGAGGACCAGCAGGAGGAGCCGGGTAAGTTCGACCTGTGGCTTGAAAAGCACCTTGGCAGTGAAAAGGCGGAGAAAATAGCCATCACCATCGCCGCCGTGCTGGGCGTGGCCCTGGCCCTGGCCCTGTTCATACTGCTGCCCACCGTGATTGCCGGGCTGATACCCGGGCTGGAGGGGCGCTATACCCTGCGCAGCCTCATAGAGGGCGCGGTTAAAATAGTCATCTTTCTGGCCTATCTGGCGCTTGTGGCCCGGATGAAGGAGATAAAACGCCTTTTCGCCTACCACGGCGCGGAGCACAAGACCATCTTCTGCTACGAAAAGGGCCTGCCCCTGACCGTGGAAAATGTACGGCCTCAGAGCCGTTTCCATCCCCGCTGCGGCACCAGCTTCCTGCTTGTCGTCATTATTCTCGGCCTGCTGGCCGGTCTGCTCATACAGGCGGACAGCACGCTGCTGCGCATAGCCCTGCGCCTGCTGCTGCTGCCTGTGATTATAGCGCTCGCCTATGAGCTGAACCGCTGGGCAGGCAGGCACGATACGAATATAATTTCCCGTATCGTCACCTGGCCCGGCAAGCAGCTGCAGCACCTGACCACCAACGAACCCGACGACGGCATGATAGAGTGCGCCATAAGGGCGATGGAGCTCGTCATACCCGAGGAGAGGGGCAAGGACGCCTGGTAAAAGCCCGGGCGGGCCCAGGGGATTCGCCCTGATTTTGAATCGGACAGCTATTATTTCGCCGCCGCGGCGGCGAAGCTCTGCGAGGCTCTTCTTCCGGGGGGAGGTGTGCGTATGCCGCGCAGATACAGCGAACTATATATCGCCGTGCGCAACGCGCTGCGCTCGGCGGGGGTCGAGGCCGCAAATGTGGAGGCGCGGCTCATGGTCGCCGCAGCGGCCGGAAAGACGACGGCGCAGCTGCTGCGCGACATGTCGCTCTACGACACCGACGAGGTGGAGGAGCGCGCCGCCGATATGCTGCGCCGCCGCCTGGCGGGCGAGCCCGTGGCCTACATCACCGGCGTCTGGGAATTCCGTGGCCTGCCCATGGAGGTCAATCCCGAGGTGCTTATCCCCCGCGTGGACACCGAGGTGCTGGCGGAGGAGGCCATCGGCTTCCTCACCGAAAACCGGCGCGACGGGCGCGTGCTCGACCTCTGCTCCGGCTCGGGCTGCATAGGCCTTTCCATAGCCGACGCCCTGCCGAGAGCGCATGTCGTCCTGGCGGACATCAGCCCCGAGGCCATTGAGGTAAGCCGCCGGAACGCCGCGCGCAACGGCCTTGCGCCGCGCATCGGCTACATGCTCTGCGACGCCATGGCCCAGCCGCCGGTAATGGGCGGCAGCTTTGACCTCATCGTCTCCAACCCGCCGTATATCGCAAGCTTCGACATTCTCACGCTGGACGCCTCCGTGCGCGACTATGAGCCCATATGGGCGCTCGACGGCGGTGAGGACGGGCTCGACTTCTACCGCGCCATCGTCAAAAACTGGACCGCCTCGCTCCGGCGCGGCGGCGCGCTCATGTTCGAGGTCGGCGAGGACCAGGCCGGCGAGGTCATGGAGCTCATGCGCGAGGCCGGCCTGCGCGGCATGGCAAGCGTAAAGGACACCGCCGGCACGGACCGCGTCGTAAAGGCGTTCAAATAGGCCGTCCGGCGCCGGGATTGCCGCGAAGCATGAATCAATTTGCGTAAATAACCACTATTCAAATAACGAGGTGCAAACTATATGGCTGAGAAAAAGAAGGCAGCCGCGGCGGCGCCCGCTGCGGCAGTTTCAGACAAGCGCAAGGCGCTGGAAACCGCAATAGCGCAGATAGAGAGAAACTACGGCAAGGGCGCCATAATGCGCCTGGGCGACGACATTCCCGTAAACGTCGAGGCCATCTCCACCGGCTCGCTCTCTCTGGACCTCGCGCTCGGCATCGGCGGCGTGCCCCGCGGCCGCATCGTCGAGATATACGGCCCCGAGAGCTGCGGCAAGACCACCCTCGCGCTGCACATCGTGGCCAGCGCGCAGAAGAACGGCGGCGAGGCCGCGTATATCGACGTAGAGCACGCTCTCGAGCCCGCCTACGCCCGGGCGCTGGGCGTCAACATCGACGAGCTGCTTATCTCCCAGCCGGACACCGGCGAGCAGGCGCTCGAGATAACCGAGCAGCTGGTGCGCTCCGGCGCGCTGGACGTGGTCGTTATTGACTCCGTCGCCGCGCTTCTGCCGCGCAGCGAGCTGGAGGGCGAGATGGGCGAGAGCAGCGTCGGCGTCGTCGCGCGGCTCATGAGCCAGGCGCTCAGGAAGCTGGCCGGCGTGGTCAGCAAGACCGGCTGCATCGTTATCTTCATCAACCAGCTGCGCGAGAAGATTGGCGTCATGTACGGCAACCCCGAGACCACGCCCGGCGGCCGCGCGCTCAAGTATTTCGCCAGCGTGCGCATAGACATGCGCCGCATCGAGACGCTGAAAAACGGCAGCGAGATGATTGGCAACCGCACCCGCGCCAAGGTCATAAAGAACAAGGTCGCCCCTCCCTTCAAGGAGGCGGAATTCGACATCCTCTACGGCCAGGGCATCAGCAAGGTGGGCGAGATAATCGACCTCTCCGCCAAGCTCGGCCTCATAGACAAGGCCGGCGCCTGGTTCACGGTAGGCGACGCGCGCCTCCAGGGCCGCGACAACGTCAAGAACTACCTCCTCGAAAATCCCGAGGTCTGCGACAGGCTCGAGCAGCAGATACGTGAGAACGCGCACAAGCTCATGAGCCCGCAGGCCCGCAAGGCCGCCATAGCCGCCGGACGGGCTGTCGATATCAGCGCCGACGACTTCGACGACGGCGAATGACGGCCGAGGAAGCGCGCAAAAAGGCCCTGAGCCTGCTCGAGCGGCGCGATTACGGCTCTGAGGAACTGAAGGCCAAGCTCATCGAAAAGGGCGCCTCGCCCTCCGACGCCGAGGCCGCCGTGGCGCGCATGGTGCAGTACGGCTTCGTAAACGACGAAAACTACGCCGCCATGGTCGCGCGGCACTACGCCGCCAGAGGCTACGGCCCCGGCAGAATACGCGAGGAGCTGCGCCGCCGCAGGCTCGGCCGCGAGCTCTGGGACGCGGCGCTGGAGGAGGCCCCGTCCGACGCAGACGCCGCCTATGCGCTTTTTCGTGCGAAAATGCGCGGCGGCTCCGATAAGGACGCCGTCAGGAAGGCTTCCGCCGCGCTGATACGCCGCGGCTTCTCATGGGACGACGTCAGGGCCGCGGCGGAGCGCTGCCTGGCAGAAATGGAAGAAACGGAGAACGATATATGAAGGTCGGAATGATATCCCTCGGCTGCCCGAAGAATCAGGTGTCCGCCGAACAGATGCTGTATCTGCTGCGCGACGCAGGTCATGATATAGTGACGGACCCCGAGGAGGCCGATTGCATAGTAATCAACACCTGCGCGTTCATCGAGGACGCAAAGCAGGAGTCCATCAACACGATACTCGAAACCGCGCGCCTTAAAAAGGACGGCAGCCTCAGGTATATCCTCGTCACCGGCTGCCTGTCAGAGCTCTTCCGCGAGCAGGTGCTCACCGAGCTGCCGGAGACGGACGCCGTCGTCGGCGTCGGCTCCTGCGAAGAGATAGTGGGAATCCTTGACCGCGTCGAAAAGGGCGAAAAGCCCGTCGTGACGGGCGACAACTCCGCGCCCGTCAGCGAGTGTCCGCGCATGATAAGCACCGGCCCCGCCTGGGCCTACCTGCTGATAGCCGAGGGCTGCGACAATCGCTGCTCCTACTGCGTCATACCCAAAATCCGCGGCCGCTTCCGTTCCCGCGCGCCGGAGAAGATACTCGCCGAAGCGGAAAAGCTCGCCGAATACGGTTATCGTGAGCTCATTCTCGTGGCGCAGGACCTCACCCGCTACGGAAAGGACGTCCCCGGCTGGGATCTCGCGCGGCTGCTCACCGAGCTGTGCAAAATAGAGGGCATAGACTGGATACGCCTTCACTACCTCTACCCCCATGAGCTCACGGACGAGCTCATAGAGGTCATAGCGAACGAGCCCAAGATAGTCAAATACCTCGATATCCCGATACAGCACATCAACGACCGCATTCTGAAGCTCATGAACCGCCGCGACACCGGCGGGCAGATACGCGCCCTCTTCAAAAAGCTGCGCGAGCGCATACCCGGCCTCGTGCTGCGCACCAGCCTTATCTCCGGCCTGCCCGGAGAGGGCGAGGCGGAATTCGAGGAGCTCTGCGAATTCCTGCGCGAGGCGAAGATAGAGCGCGCCGGCGTCTTCCCCTTCTCGCCCGAGGAGGGCACGCCCGCGGCGGCCATGGAGCACGTGGACGGCGAAACCGCGAGAGACCGCGCTCTCGCTATCCAGGAGCTGCAGGCCGGTATAATGGACGAGTGGGAGGCCTCGCTCGTAGGCAGGACCGTGGACGCCATATGCGACGGCCACGACATGGACACGGGCGAGCCCGTGGGCCGGGCCTATTTTGACTCGCCCGGCATAGACGGCATGATGATATTCGCCGGCGAGGTCTCGCCCGGCGACATAGTCAGGGCCGAAATAATCTCCGCCGAGGACGGCGTTCTGAAAGGTAAGGTAATATGAAGCTGACCACTGCCAGCAAAATAACCGTAGTGCGTGTGCTGCTCATACCCGTCGTGCTGGTGCTCATGTATCTGGACTTCCCCGGGCACATGTACTGGGCCCTGGGCGTGTTCATTCTCGCCTCGCTCTCCGATTTCGTGGACGGCTACATAGCCCGGCACTATAACCAGGTGAGCAACTTCGGCAAGTTCATGGACCCCCTGGCCGACAAGCTGCTCGTCATCTCCGTGATGCTTGTCTTCGTAGACTGGCACATGATGCCCGCCTGGGCCGCCATAATAGTAGTGGCCAGGGAGCTCTGCGTAACGGGCCTGCGTCTGATTGCCGTCGAGGGCGGCAAGGTAATAGCCGCGGCCTGGTCCGGCAAGATAAAGACCGCCTCCACAATGATAGGCTTCTGCCTCATGATGCTGCCGGTAGGCGAGTTCGTTATTACCATTTGTTGGATAGTAGTGGTGCTGACGACCGTGTACTCCGGGGTGGAGTACTTCATAAAAAACGCCGGCGTTTTCCGCTGAAGACGCTCGAAAAACCGCCCGCATGGCTCGTAAACATGCGGGCGGTTTTGTTTTATGTCGATTTATGTCGACCTGAGACGATGCGCGTCGATAATTTCTTGACGAATTCATTCAGCTTAATATTGCATTATAATCTCCTCTGTGCTAAATTATTTATAGCTCAACGGATACTGTTATTTTACAGATATATAGCGCAGTCCGTCAATGCAACTACATTGGAGGTCGGATTATGGAAACCAAAGTCACTGTCCTTATAGCGGAGCCAAACGACCAGCTGCGTTCACTGCTGTCAGAGAAAATCTCAGGCAGCGAGGGAATGTCAATTTCTGGTCTTGCGCATGACGGGGCCGAGGCGCTCGCCGCGCTTGACGAAACCCGTCCCACCTTTCTTCTTACGGAGCTGCTCATGCCGCGTCTCGACGGCATCGGCCTGCTGCGGCGGGCGGGCGAGGCCTCACCCGAAACGCAGGTTGTGGTCATGTCCGAGCTTTTCAGCGAGAGGATAATTTCCGAGTGCATGTCCCTCGGAGCGGCCTATGTGGTGATGAAGCCCTTCGATGCGGACAGCCTCATCAACACCCTCCGCACGCTGGCGAGGCCGCAGCGCCCCGCCGCCCCCGCCGCGCTGAACGGCGCCGCCGGCTGCGCCAATCTCGAGAGCATGGTCACCGATATCATTCACGAAATAGGCGTACCGGCCCACATAAAGGGCTATCAGTATCTGCGCGAGGCCATCATACTCACCATCAAGGACATGGACATGATAAACGCCGTCACGAAAGCGCTCTACCCCGCCGTGGCCAAGCGCTTCGACACCACCTCCTCCCGCGTCGAGCGCGCGATACGCCATGCAATAGAGGTGGCCTGGGACCGCGGCGATATCGAGACGCTGCAGCGCTTTTTCGGCTACACGGTCAGCAACATCAAGGGCAAGCCGACCAACAGCGAATTCATAGCCATGATTGCCGACTGCCTGAGTCTGAGGCTGAAAAATGACCCCAGCCTGAGAAGCGAGCTGAGGGTCTGAAGCATAAAATATTAAAGGCTGCTTTGGTGAAAGCAGCCTTTATTTTTTAATCCTTTTTAGGTCCCTGTCCGTTATTGCGGAAGAACTCCTCAAAGTAGTCCCGGCGGGCCCTGTTGTCTCTGGGCGCCGCGGCGCCTCTCTCCTGCGGCGGCCTCGGCGCGGGCGGCTCGCGGCGCTCCGGGGCGGCGGGGCGCTCGCTGTGCAGCGGCTTTGTATAGCGCGGCGCGGCGGGGGGCTTATCCCCGGCGAGCACCGTCGTCTTCTCAAGCTCCCCGGTCGCATGTACTGCGGGCCGGGATGCGCTGCTGCGCAGCGAACCCGCCAGAACGGCGGTTTTCTCTTCCTCCTCCGGCGGGACGGCGGCGTAGGAGCCGGATTCGCGCCTCTGCGCGGCCCGCTCCTTCGCGGCGGCTACGGACTCCAGATGGCGCCTGTGCAGCTTCCTGTACCTCACTACGCTGAATATGTAAAGCGCTACGGCCGCCACCAGCAGGACGATTATCAGGATCACCCATATGTTGCTGAAGAAGCCGGCTATCTCCTGCTTCATATATTCGCTGCGGGCCAGCTCTATGGTGCCGCCGGTGACGAGATTGGCGCTTCCGAGCTCCACGCCGTCCAGGCTGAGGGTCACCTCTCCCAGGACGCTTCCTGCCGCTATGGGCGCCGTAAGCCCTTCGCCGGTCTGCTCGCTGAATATGACTATATCACGCTCGAGCGTGGCGGGGTTGAAGCCCTTGTTCGGCACCAGCGCGCTGACCGCGGACTCCGGACGCAGTATGGCCTGTCCGCCGTCCTCCGCCAGGTTGACCGTCACTCCGGTCACGAGCTCGGTGGCGCTGAGCACCTCCTGCATGCTGAAATTGTTGAACACCCAGGTATACAGCGCGCGGCTGTCGGTAAAGTTGGTGTATTTGTAGCCGTCGCCGTTGGCGAGCATCTGCCCGCCCAGCACCACGCAGATAAGCCGCACGTTGTCGCGCTCGGCCAGCGAGGCCAGACAGTAGCCCGCGTCGCTGGTGTGCCCGGTCTTGCCTGCGCGGGCGTACTCATAGTAGTTGCCCGGATAGATCTGGCACTCCGGATTTATGAGCCCGTTGGAGTTGGAGAGGCGGCGCTCGGAGGAGAGATTGGTGGCCGGCACGGTGTAATTCACCGTGCTGGATATCTCAAAGAAGAGCTCGTGGCTCATCGCCTCGCGGGTAATCACCGCGAAATCCCTCGCCGTGGTGTAGTGGCTGCTGTCAGGCAGGCCGTGGGTATTGGCGAAGTGCGTGTCCGCGCAGCCGAGGGCTTCGGCGCGCTCGTTCATATCCTGCACAAAGCTGTCCAAGCTTCCGGCTATATGTACGGCAATTATATTGCAGGCCTCGTTCGCCGAGCCCAGCATGGCGCAATACATGAGGTCGCGCAGCGTCATCGTCTCGCCGGCCTGTATGCCGGCGGTGCTGCCGTCGGCGACCATGCCCTGCTGCGCCTCCGTGCCGGCGGTCACGGAGTCATCAAGCGAGGCCTCGCCGCGCTCCACCGCCTCGACGGCCAGCAGGACCGTCATGACCTTCGTAAGCGAGGCGGGATAGCGCTGTTCGCCGCCGTTCAGCTCGTAGAGCACGCGGCCCGTGGCCTCGTCTATTATGACGGCCGCCGCGGACTCGAGCGTGGGCGGCGGGTCAATTGCAGACTGCTCGGCAGCCAGGACCCCGCCGCCGGCTGCCAGCAAATAGGACAGTATCAATATCATTGGGAGTATCTTTATTTTTCTCATATCAATCTCCGCGAGAATGTGGTATAATATCCGCAGAGCGGATATTATACTTGGATTTCAGTCCTTTTTCTCGCCCCTTGCGGGGCAACCGAAAAAGACGACATATTATACCATAACGGCTGCGCCGCTATGGTATAATATGTATGTGCAGCCGC
>CALXGL010000048.1 GCA_944387825.1 uncultured Oscillospiraceae bacterium
ACACCGAGGACCTCAGGTACTTCTACCCCACGGACGTCCTCGTCACGGGCTACGACATCATCTTCTTCTGGGTGGCGCGCATGATCTTCTCCGCCTGCGAGCAGACGCACAAGCCGCCCTTCCACACCGTGCTCATTCACGGCCTGATACGCGACCCGCAGGGCAAGAAGATGTCGAAGTCCGCGGGCAACGGCGTCGACCCGATAGACATGATTGAGCGCTTCGGCGCCGACGCGCTGCGTTTCAACATCATCACCGGCAACAGCCCAGGCAACGACATGCGCTTCTACGTCGAGCGCTGCGAGGCCATGCGCAACTTCGCAAACAAGCTCTGGAACGCGAGCCGCTTTGTCATGATGAACCTCACGATTGAGGACAACAGGCTGCCGGAAACCCTCGAGCTGCCAGACAAGTGGGTGCTCAGCAAGCTGAACACGCTTGTCAAGGAGGTGCGCGAGAACCTCGACAAGTACGAGCTCGGCATCGCCGCGCAGAAGATATACGACTTTATATGGGATACCTTCTGCGATTGGTACATCGAGCTCTGCAAGGCCCGCCTCAACGGCTCCGACGCCAAGGCCAAGGAGAACGCCGAGCGCGTCCTGCTCTACACCCTCACGAGGATACTCGAGCTGCTGCACCCCTTCATGCCCTATATCACCGAGGAAATATACCAGGCGCTGCCACACGAGTGCGAGGCGCTCATCATCGCGCCGTATCCCAAGTACGACCCGGCGCTCGACTTCCCGGCGGAGGAGCGCAGCTTCGAGCTCGTTATGGACGCGATACGCGCCCTGCGCAGCCGCCGCGCTGACATGAATGTGCCGCCCAGCCGCAAGGCCAAGGTGATAGTCTCCACCGCGGAGGCGGACACCTTTGCCGCCGGCGCGCCCTACATGGAGCGTCTCGCCGGCGCGAGCGAGGTCGAGCTCGTGGGCGCGGACTATGAGGCCGGCGCCGGCATGGTCACCGTCACCACCCACTCCGCCAGGCTCTTCATGCCCATGGCCGAGCTCGTAGACCTCGAGGCCGAGCACGCCAGGCTCACTAAGGAGCTCGAGAAGGCCAAAGGCCAGCTCGCGGCCCAGGAGAAGAAGCTCGCGAACGAGAACTTCGTCTCCCGCGCCCCCGAGGCCGTCGTCAACGCCGAGCGCGAGAGGGCGGAGAAGGCGAAGGCCCTGATTGCCAACCTCGAGGGCTCTCTCAAGGAGCTGGGATGATTATGTAAACCAAAACGCCCCTGAATTTTCAGGGGCGTTTTGCCTTATGCCGTAACCTTTTGGATTGGGATGCGTCTTATTGACGAAGGAGGGATAAGATGAAAAAGTTATTCTGCGCAATATTTGCGCTTGCCTTCCTCGCCCTTGCAGCCTGCGGAGGGACGTCGGAACCAATGCCGGAGCCGACGAGCGCCGCAACGCCTGCCCCGAGCGCATGGCCTCCCGGGGAGAACACAGAGCCGCTGACAGTGCTGGAAGCGCCGGTGGAGAGGGTGAGCGAGGAGAATATTACGGGCGAGGAGCTCATGCCCGCCTATACCGACGCCGCCGGCGAGACCATGGGCCCGGCGGACTTCGACGTGGACGGCGGCGATATCTGCATCCTCAACACCGCCGACAACAGCGTCTATGTCTACTCCGGCGGCGAGCTCGCGCGGCGAATTGACCTCGATATTACCGGCCTTTACGCCATGCACATGGCCGCCGAGGACGGGACTGTGTATGTCTTCGGCGTAGAGCAGACGACCCGCCTGCCCGCCTTTGCCGCCGTGGATGCGGAGGGGAAGGCGCAGAGCCTGCCCTTCATGGAGCACATGAGCAGCGAGTCCGTCGCGAGCCTGAGCGCGCACGGCGGCAGGCTCTACGTCGAGGCCGGGGGCGTGAACACGGCCTTCGACCTCGAAAACCCCGACGCCGCGCCCGAGAGCTCCAAGGCCTACCGCCTCGCCGACGGCACGCTATGGGAGCCGCACTTCGCCGGGAACGGCATTTTGACGCACACCATGACCCTCGACGTCACCCATCCGGACGGCAAAACGTTGAGCATACCTTTCGAGGCCTCCGGCGAGGGGAGAGACATGGCCGGGCTGCGGCTCATACGCTGCGGCGGCGGGCAGTACGACGTGTACGCCGTCGAGATAAGCCAGGACGAGGAGTACCGTATATGGACGACGGAATACATCCTGCGCGTGGACGAAACCGGAGCAGTTCTTGGCGTCTACTCCGGCAGCGAATCTGCCGACCTGCACAATACCCGCGCCGATTCCGGCGCGCTCTATTACATGTCCGTAACTGACAATGCCGTTGCCGTCACACGTCTGCCGGACGTATATACACAGCCCATGCAGCCGGAGACGGAATGATGCCGGGGCATGGCTTATGGAGACGGCCGCGGCATGGCGGCGCAAAAATCCGCCCGGCGCACAAGCGCCGGGCGGATTCGTTTATGCGGGATGGTACGACAGGTTATTAACCACCGTAGGCGTCGCTCCACTCCATATCAAGCGCCGCCCAGTCGCGCAGCGGCTCGATGCCCGTCCACGTCTCATACTCGTCGCCCATGTCGTAGGTGTGGCTGTTGGTGGCCTCCTGTATGTCGGCGTAGTACCACGCGGACTCGTCCGAGTTATCGGCCCAGACCTTCATGTCCTCGTGCAGGTGGCCGGCCTCCGGCCTGCGCTCCAGGACGCCGTTTATTATCTTGATGGCCTCGGCGCGGGTGATATTGGCGTTCGGGTGGAAGCCGCCGTCGTCATAGCCGCCGACAAGCCCCAGCTCGTATGCGCGGTTTATGTAGTTCCTCGCCCAGGTGCCGGAGATGTCGTTGAAGCTGTCCGTATCGTAGTCGCCGACCTCGCCGTAGAAGCGCACGGCCATGGCCGCGAACTCGGCGCGGGTGATAGGCGCGTCGGGCCTGAAGGTCCCGTCGTCGTAGCCGTTTATCACGCCGGCGTTGGCCATTGTGGACACGGCGTTATTGTACCACGAACCTGCGCTGACGTCGCTGAAATCATTGCTGCCGCTCCAATACTCCGCGCGGGATTCGTCCGTCAGCAGGCGGAAGAAGATGGTCGCGACCTCCGCGCGCGTCATGTTGGCGTTCGGGAACACCTCGGTGTCCGTGCGCCCGACTATGTAGCCGAAGTGGTCCTCGCGCTCCAGCTGCGGGCCGCCGCCCGAGGGCTTTTCAGGCTCCTCAGGCTCGACGGGTCCGACCGGGACGTCCGGCTCGTCGGGGTCAGGCTCCTCGGGCTTGACGTAGGTGTTTACGAACTCCGCCGTCGTCGTAGCCCCGGCGAGTATCTCGCCGGAGGCGTTGGAAGCCGCAGACGTCCAGCCCTCGCCGGGGTTATTCTCCGTTACGGCGTACTGCGTCCCGGCGGGCAGGGTGAACGTCTCGCTCCCGCCGTCCGTCAGCTTAAACGTATGGCTTGCGCCGCCGTACGTGAGGGTGAAATTGAATTCTGCGTCCGAGGGCGCGTCCTCGCCCACGACCGACTTGGTCACTACGAGCGTGCCGGGCGCGGAGTTCACGAAGTCCGCGTGCGAGACCGCGCCGCTTGCTATCTTGCCGGGCACCGTCTTGCTCTCCGTGCCGTTGACGGTGGTTGTCCAGCCTTCATCGAGAACGGATGTCTCGGTTACAGTCCACGTTGTGCCACTTGTGAGATTAGGATAAGTATGCGATTCACCGGCTTTGAGCGTCAGCGTATTTGTACTGTCGCCGATGGTTACGTCGAAGGTATATTCGGTATTTGGGTCGCCGCCCTCCACCTTCTTAGTCACGACAAGCGAGCCGGGGGCGGTGTAGGTGTTGGTGAAGCTGACGGTCTGCGCCGTGCCCCGCGTCATCGTGCCGGAGGCAGACCTGGACGTAGAATCGGCCTGCCCGTCCGGGTCTGCTCCCGTGACTGTAACCGTCGTTGTCCAGTTGCCGTCGAGCTGCGCGGTTTCGGTTACGCGCCAGCCGGTATCCTCAGGTATGGTCAAATCGATGAACTGGCCGGCAGACAGCGTAAAGACGTAGGCTCCGCTCTCTCCGGTGACGGCGCTGACGATGCTCGGAGGGCTGAATTCCTTCACATTATCGCCGCTCAGCGTGAGCTTGAAGGCGAAGTTCATGATGCCTGCCGAGCTTCCGCCATGTACGTTCTTGCTTATTCTCAGCGTGCCGGTCGGGGTGGTGTAGGTGCTGGTGGAGACAACCGCGGCCTTGCCGTCAGCCGCCATAATGCCGGACGCCTCTAACTTGCCTTCAGCTACGCCGTCGCCGGTAAACACCGTGCTCCAGTTGGCTTCCTCTTCACCAGGGAACTCAGTCGTCTCCTTGACAGACCACTCGTCTCCACTTTCAACTGCGTATACCTTCGATTCTCCTGCGGCGAGGGTTATCTTATTTTCAACGCCGTCAATAGTAACAGTGAACGTGAACTTCTGGTCCGCAGGATAGTTCCCCTCCGCCCGCTTCGTCACGGTCAGCGTGCCGTCGGGCAGGGGAGCGGAGACATGTCCGTTGTTGCCGTGATAGACCTCAAACCGGCCGTTGGACACGTAGGACAGGTAGAGGTAGGCCTCGGCCGTGCCGCTTTTGTTCGCGTCCCCGGTCTTGTCGCGCCGGAAGTCGGCAAGGTTGCCAAGCCGCGGGGCGCCCTTGGCAAGATAGAGGCTGCCGTCATCTTTTCTGATTACCGTGCCGCTTCCCATGGCGCCGGACAGGGTGCTGCCCGGCCTAGAGACGACGGCCTCCTCAGGCACGGCGCCGCTGCCGCTCTGCTTGTAATACTTTATTTTGAAATAATACGTGGCGTTGGGGTCTATGATGCCGGTTGCGGGTTCTTCGCACGCCTCGTCCATAAACAGCTGAGTTTCCTCGCTGACGTAGTAGAAGGGGTTGTTGCTCGCCGGGGTATAGGTGACGAAGGCGTCGCCTATGGTCTTGCCGGTGTTGACGGAGCTGCCCGTCTCCTTCTGGCCGGTGTATATCCCCTCGTAGAAATACACTTTGCCGTCCGCGCCGGTGTGCTTTTCTATGTATTCGGCGGAGACGCCGCCCTCGCCCACGTTGACCGTGCCGTCGCCTTTCAGTACGCCGTCCTTCAGGCCCACGGAGTAGATGAGCCGGAAGGGGAACTGCGAGTTGTGCGTGTAGCTCACGACCTTGTCGTCTTGATCTTTTACGATGCTCGTCACGCGCAGCGGGACAAGGCCCGCAGGGATGGTCACGATCAGAGTTTGCTTGCCTGTGCTTTGGTCGGTTTGCACCCATACCTCTATATCGCTTATGGGCTGAGCGCCATAGGCAGGGTTGTTTGCAGTGCCTGTGAAGGTGTATATCTCTGACTTTATACCAAGATACTCAAAAGAATTGCTTAGTGTCGGTTCCCTGAAAATCACATCGTCTATGATAAGGGCTTTAATCTCCTTGACTTCCATATACTCGCCGATGGGATCGGTATAGTTTATGAACCCGCTCAGGCCCTCGTCCTGCGTCGGCACCTGGGCGGTGTTCTGTATCACCTGGGCGAGTATGTCGTCAAAGACGCCGTCCCAGTTGATGTCCGCGCCGGTGCCGGAGACCTCGTAGTAGCCGTCGTTGTACTGCAAGTCCTCGATGCCGCCGAGTCCCAGCGAGCTGTCATAATTGAACGTGGTATCGGTCACGCCGGCGTTTTTAATCGAGACGCTTCCGCCAAAGTACTGCTCTGCGTAATCGATGAAGTCGTCGCTGAACTGGTTTTGCGGGTGGGCGGCGTTCCCGTTCTTATCTGTTTCGAGGTACGTCTTGGGGTCGAGGACTATCTGCGCCAGCTCGGGCGAGTTGGCGCTCGCGGTATTTATGCCCAGGGTGTAGACCTGCATGTAGTTGTTTTCTTCCCCCAAGGCGGACCCAAAGTAGTGTGCCTCCACCTGCGCCTTCATGTAGGCGGCGGTCAGCAGCGCGGCGAAGGTCTGGGCGTGACGGCTGCTATTGTCCGCGCCGGCGCTGTCCGCAATGCCGTTGTTGCGCATGATTTCGACCCGGTCTACAAAGACCGTATCCGTGTTGAAGCTCGCTGACAGCCCCGGCTCGCCGCCGGTGACTATGCTGCCGTCGGCCTGGACGGTGCTCTCAGTCGGCACCTTGATATTCGTGCTGCCCAGTTTAGGCTCGCCCTCGCTCAGCAGTATGAGCGCCGGCTGCCGCTGTACGCGAGTGCCTTCGACGTCCAAGCTGACGTCCGCTTCGCACAGAATATTCATTCCGGCATAAATACCCATCTGAGTATACTTGTTGACGGGCGTCCCGTTCTGGTAGGAGACGTTGAAGGTGTTGGCTTTGCCCGTGCCGCCCTTGGAATAAGAGCAGGTGACGGTGGTCGCCTGAGAGGGCGCGCCCGCGCCCTTCGTGACGCTTACGCTGTCGTAGTGGTCAAGCGGCAGCAGAATCTCGGCCTGGCTGGAATACGCGACTATCGCGACGCGGTTGTTCGGGTTCGCCGCCAGGACGTGCTCCACCGCCGACTCCACGGCGGAGAGCATACTGGCTAGCTTGCCCTCCTTCGAATTGCTCATCGGCGAGAGGTCGAGCACGAGGACAAGATCCAGCGGCGAGTCGGTGAGGTTGATTACGGAAGTCGTGCTCGCCATCGCGGAGAACGAGACGAGGAAGTTTTCGCCCGCGGCTTCATCCAGCTCCACCGTTACGGAACCCTTGGAGCTTCCGTCCTGCTCATGCACGTTTCCCATATACGTAAGGTCGCCGGCGGACACGGTCTTGTCCGTCCAGATGCGCCCGTCGTAGCGTGTGTTGTTGAGGTTGAATATCTCCTCGTAGGTGTACCTTGTGTCGGCGTCAGCCGCAGATGCTGACACCGCAGGCGCCTGCGGTACTGCTTCGGCACTTGCCGAAGCAGTATTAGGAATTAAACAAATTACTAATATTACAGCAAGCACAAATGACAAAAATTTTTTCATAATATCACTCCCGGTAAAAAACTCGCCGGCGGCGAAGTGTCTTGATGCCAGACAGCATATCACATAATTCTGGTTATGACAAGATTACGGCGCGCCTGGGCGCTAAGAAGACCGCCCCGGAAATGTCCGGGGCGGTTTAAGTTTAGTCCTTTTCTGTCAGCCGGCTCATGCTGTGCAGGCTGACGCCCAGCGTGGAGAGGTTGTGCAGCAGAGCGCTTGTGGCGGGCGGGAGGATGCCGGCGGCCCCGAGAGCTATGAGCGCGGCGTTGAAGCCTATGACGAAGCGGTAGTTGGCCTGTATCCGCGCCATGAGCGCCATGGCTATGCGCCTCAGGCGCACGAGCTCCCAGAGGCTGTCGGCGGCGATGGTGACGTCGGCTATCTCGCGGGCGATGGCCGCCCCGTCACTTATAGCTATGCCGCAGTCCGCCTCGGAGAGGGCGGGCGAGTCGTTTATCCCGTCGCCGACCATTATGACGCGGCGGCCCTCCTCCCTGCGGCGGGCGACGAACTCGGCCTTGTCCGAGGGCAGCACCCCGGCGCGGAGGGTGTCGACGCCGAGCTGCTTCGCTGCGGCCTCCGCCGTGCGCGGGCTGTCGCCGGTGAGCATGACGGCCTCCTTTATGCCGAGCTGCCTGAGCGCGGCGAGCACCTCGCGCGCCTCCCCGCGCAGCGGGTCAGAGATGCTTATAACCGCGGCCAGCCGCCCGTCGATGGCGAGATGGAGCTGCGAATACTCGGCGGGAAGCGCGTCGAAGCGTTCGCGCTCGTCCTCCGGGACAACGCAGTTCTCGTCCTCGAAGATGAAATGCGCGGAGCCTATCAGTACCCGCTCGGTTTTTCCCTCGGGCAGGGCCCAAATACCGCTCACCGTGCTCGCCACGCCGTGGGCGACGATGTACTCGACCCTGGAGTGATATTCCTCGTGCGTGAGTCCGCGCCGCCGGGCCTCTTCGACAACGGCGTTTGCCATTGAGTGCGGGAAGTGCTCCTCGAGACAGGCGGCGAGGCGGAGCATATCCTCCTCGCCCTTGCCGCAGAAGGTGTCTATCCGAGCGACGCGCGGGCAGGCGTGGGTAAGCGTGCCGGTCTTGTCAAAGACTATGGTGTCCGCCTCCGCGACGGCCCCGAGGAACTTGCCGCCCTTGACGGGAATGTGCGCGCGTCCGGCCTCGCCCATGGCGGAGAGCACGGCGAGGGGCATGGCGAGCTTGAGCGCGCAGGAGAAGTCCACCATCAGCACGCTGACCGCCCGCTGTACGTTCCTTGTGAGCGCGAGGCTTAAAAGGCTTCCCGCGAGGGTCCAGGGCACGAGGCGGTCGGCAAGGCTCGCGGCCCTGGCCTCGGTTGAGCTTTTGAGCTTTTCGGAGCGCTCTATCATCTCCACGATACGGTCATAACGGCTCTCGCCGAGGCCCTGCTTCACCTCGACCACGCACTCGCCCTCCTCCACCACCGTTCCGGCATAGACAACGCCGCCCGGCCGCTTTGCGACGGGGATGCTCTCTCCGGTCAGCGAGGCCTGGTTGCCGCTTGCCTCGCCCGAGAAAACCACGCCGTCCACCGGAACCATGCCGCCCGCGCGTATGACGACCCTGTCGCCGGGACGTATCTGCGCCGTGGGCACGAGCTCGTCGCCGCACTCGCCGCGCCGCCAGACGCGGTCGACGTTCAGGGACAGGCTCTCGGCCAGCCCCGCGACGGACTTCTTGTGCGTCCACTCCTCCAAAAGCTCGCCGAGCTCGAGCAGGAACATGACTGAGCCCGCCGTGCCGAAGTCGCCCCGGAAGGCCGAGACGCCGATGGAAATGGCGTCCAGCAGCTCGACCTTCATCCTCCGCCGCCAGATGCAGCTAAGGCCGCGGCGCAGGAAGGGCAGCATGTGTACGGCCGCGCGAGCCCTTCGCAGGGGTATGGGCAGGAAGAGCGTGCCCGCCGCCTTCATCAGCACCTTGCGGACGAGCTTTTCGGCGAAGGCGCGGTTTATCCCGCGCAGGCTCTGTCCCGGCAGCGTTACGCTGGTCTCAGCCGCAGCGAAGGAAAAGCGGCCCAGCGCGGCGAGGCAGCCGTCACGTCCGCCGGGAGAGAATGTGAATATGACGCAGCCGGTGCGCTCATGCACTGTAACGCTCTCCGCGCCGCTCTCGCGCGAGAGCCAGGCCTGCATGAGGTCGGCCTCGCGGACAGAGAGCGGCCGCGCGAGCTTCACGCGCAGGCGCGCGCTGCTCTCATGGACTATTTTGGCTTTCATAGTACCTCCCAACAGCAAAAAAGGAG
>CALXGL010000049.1 GCA_944387825.1 uncultured Oscillospiraceae bacterium
GGGATGTTCCGCAGCTCCTCCTCGCCGGCGGCCATGAGCTTGTCGAGCGTGCCGAAGTGCGCGGCGAGGACCTTGCCGGCCTTGGAGCCGACCTGGCGTATGCCGAAGGCGCAGAGCAGGCGGGCAAGTCCGGCGGATTTGCTCTTTTCTATCGCGTTTATGAGGTTTTCGGCGGATTTTTTGCCCATGCGGTCGAGCCTTGCGATATCCTCGGCCCTGAGGTAATATATGCCCGCCGGAGTGGTCAGGAGCCCGGCGGAGATGAGGTTTTCCGCCACGCTCTCGCCCAGGCCCTCGATATCCATCGCCTCGCGCGAGGCGAAGTGGACGATGTTGCGAAGCCGCTGGGCCGGACACTCCGCGCCCGTGCAGCGAAGGGCGGCGCCGTCCTCGTCGCGCACGATAGGCGCGCCGCACTCGGGGCAGCGCTCGGGCAGATGATAGGGCACGGCCCAGTCGGGGCGCTTCTCCTTCACGACCTCGAGCACCTCGGGTATGATTTCACCGGCCTTGCGCACGCGCACGGTGTCGCCTATGCGCACATCCAGCTTCGTGATGAAGTCCTGGTTGTGCAGCGTCGCGTTCGTCACGGTCGTGCCCGCGAGGCGCACGGGCTCTATCACCGCCTTGGGAGTGAGCACGCCGGTTCGGCCCACCTGGACGGCTATGTCGCGCACGACGCTCTCCTTGACCTCGGGCGGGTATTTGTATGCCGCGGCCCAGCGCGGGGCCTTGGCGGTGGAGCCGAGCTCTTCCCGCTCGGCGAGGGAATTTATCTTCACGACCGCGCCGTCTATGTCGTAGGGGAAGCGGTCGCGGTTATCGCCTATCTCCTCTATGCGCGCGCAGACGTCGTCCATGTCGCTGAGTATGGTGTGCGGCACGACGTAGAAGCCGTAGCTCTCGAGCGCGTCCAGGCTCTCTCCGTGGGTGGCAAAGCTCACGCCCTCGGCTTTCTGCACGTTGAAAACGCAGATATCCAGCTTGCGCGCGGCGGCCACCTTGGGGTCCTGCTGGCGCATGCTGCCCGCGGCTGCGTTGCGCGGGTTGGCGAGCAGGGCCTCTCCCCTCTCGGCGCGCGCGGCGTTCAGCTCCTCAAAAACGGCGCGGGACATATAGACCTCGCCGCGCACTATGAGCCGTGGCGGCGCGTTTTTAAGGCGCTTGGGCAGGTTGCGGACGGTTTTCAAATTCTCCGTCACGTCCTCGCCGGTGACGCCGTCGCCGCGAGTCGCGCCGCGGACAAAGACGCCGTTTTCATACTCGAGAGACATGGAGAGGCCGTCTATCTTAGGCTCGACGCTGTATACCCTGCCGACAACGGCGGCGGAGACGCGCTCGTCGAAGGCGCGAAGCTCCTCAAAGGAAAAGACGTCGTTGAGGCTCTCCAGCGGCACCTCGTGCGTCACGGGCGCGAAAGTGCTCTTGGCCGTGCCGCCGACGTGCTGCGTGGGAGAATTGGGGTCGTAAAACTCCGGGTGCGCGGCCTCCAGCTCCTCGAGGCGGCGCAGCAGGGCGTCGTATTCGAAGTCGGAGATTATCGGCGCGTCCTCGTCGTAGTAGTGCCGGTTGTGCTCCTCTATTTCGGCGCGCAGGGCCTCTATCTCACGTTTTATCTCGTCCATATCGTTACTCCTGATTCCAGTTCAAGTATGTCTCGGGCACCTCGCCGAGAATGACGGTTTCTGCTATAAGTATCTCGCTCACCACCTGCGTGGAGACGGTACGCCATGGCATTATCACGTCGATGTCTATGACGACGTCCAGCTTTATCTGGTGCTTCGTCTGGTTGATTCCCGCGGCGGTGAGCTCGTTTTTGAAGTCCACGTGCGAGCTTGAGAGCATGGTGATGTCCACGGGTATGTCCGGGCCCTTGCCCAGCAGCAGGCTCGAGCCTAGGATATTGCCTATCGGTATGGCCAGCGAGAGCTGCCCTCCGTCGGCGGCGTGAACGATGTCGCTCAAAAGCTCGCTGCTCATGGCGTTTATGCGCGCCATGTTGGCGCGTACCGCGGTAACCCGCCCCTCCGGCGAGTAGTCAAGCTCTACGAAGTAGTCGTAGCCGTAGTCCTCCGCGCCCAGCTTGCGTGATACGGTGTCGTTGATGCACAGCGTCATCAAATCCGTGGCGTCGGAGAGCACCATCTGGCAGCTCAGCTCGCGCAGATACATGATGCTTCGCACCGTAACAAAGCCGATAACGGTCAAAAGGACAAGCAGCAGTATGCAAAGCTTTTTCCTGAGGCTCATGTGCGGCAGGTGCACATCCAGATACAGCGGCCTGCGGCGTAGTCTGGGCATGGATATCCCTCCCCAGACTATGTATATTACGCATCTTTGTCCAACATTTCCGCAATTGCATTCATAATGCCCAGCTTTCCGCTCTCATAGGTGAGACCGCCCTGCAAAAAGGCGAAGTACGGCTCGCGCATGGGCCCGTCGCAGCTGAGCTCAATGGAGCTGCCCTGTATGAAAGCGCCCGCGGCCATGATGACCTCGTCGCTGTAGCCCGGCATCTGCCATGGCTCGGGTGTGACGTAGCTGTCCACGGGCGAGCCGGACTGGATGCCCTTGCAGAAGCGCTTGAGGTTTTCCGGGGTCTTAAGCGTTATCGTCTGAATAATATCGCTGCGCTTTTCCAGGGGGCCGGGCTCTGTCGTAAAGCCGAGCTCGGTGAGCATTGCGGCGCAGAGCGCGGCGGTCTTGAGGGCCTGCGCCGTGGTATGCGGGGCCATGAAGAGGCCCTGGAACAGCGCGCGGTTATTGCCCAGCGTGCAGCCGCACTCCCCGCCTATGCCGGGCACGGTGAGGCGGTTGGCCGCACGGTCTACCAGCTCTGCCCTGCCGGCTATATATCCTCCCGTGGGCGCTATGCCGCCGCCGGGGTTTTTAATGAGCGAGCCCGCTATCAAATCCGCGCCCACCATTGCCGGTTCGGCGGTATCCGTGAACTCCCCGTAGCAGTTATCAACAATGCAAACGGTCTCCGGCGAAACCGACTTAACTGTCCGCACAATCTCGCCTATATCCGCAACCGTAAGCGCGCGGCGCGAATCGTAGCCGCGCGAGCGTTGTATCAGCACTGCGGCAGGCCGGAGCCCGTCTGAGGCACGGCGGATGCTCTCGAAGTCCGGTCCGCCGTTGAGAGTGTCCACCTGATGATAGTCTATGCCGTAGAACCTGAGAGAGCCGAACTCGTCGCCGTCTATGCCTATGGCCGTGCGCAGAGTGTCATATGGCGCGCCCATGACGCTCACAAGCGTGTCGCCCGGGCGCAGGGCGGCAAATATTGCGCTTGCAATGGCATGCGTGCCGTTTACGAAGTTGATGCGTACGAGGGCCTTCTCCGCGCCGAACACGCGCGCCCACACCCTGTCGAGCGTCTCGCGGCCCAGGTCGTCATAGCCGTAGCCCGTCGTACCGGCAAAGCAGGCCTCGCTGACACGGAATTCCTGAAACGCGTCCATTATGCGCTCCGTGCACGCGGAGCTGACGGCGTCTATCTCGGCGAAGCGTCCGCTCAAGCGCGCCTCGCTTTTTTTCGCGAGCTCGCGCACGGACTGTGGTATTTCACTTGCTCTCATTACTCTCAAACTCCATTACTATTTTTCTGAAGGTGTCGCCCCGTTCGGCGAAATTCCTGAAGCGGTCGAAGCTGGAACATGCCGGGCTCAGCAGGACAACGTCTCCCGGCGCCGACCTCTCGCGTGCCTCCCGCACCGCCGAATTCAAATCCGGCACCATATATATAGGCAGCCTGGACGGGTCGAAAAAGACGCTCTTTCTGACCGCGGCGGCAATTTGCCCGGCGGTGTCGCCGGTGAGGTAAAGGGCCTTGACGCGCTCGGCTATCTCGTCGGCGAGGCTGTCAAAGGAGACGTGCTTGTCGTGGCCGCCGGCTATCAGAATTGGCTTTACGCGCATGGCGCGCAGTCCCGCTATTGTACGCGTGGGGCTTGTGGCAATGGAGTCGTTTATATACGAAACTCCGTCCAGCTTGCGGATAAGCTCCAGCCTGTGGCGCACGCCGCCGTAGCTGCGCGCAACGGCACGGCACATCTCCGGAGAGACGAGTCCGTCCACGGCGGCGAAGGCCGCCATGTAATTTTCCACATTGTGCTCGCCGGGCAGGAGTATTTCCCCCTCCGGGATAATTGGCTCGACGGCGTAATCATGCGAACAGTAAATCATTCCATCACGACAGAACACACCGTTTTTCACGGTCTCCCTGTGCGAAAAATGGAGCACCCTTGCGTTCGCTTCCTCGCCAAAGCGCGCCGTTATGCCGTTATCGCGGTTGACAACAAGCACGTCCTCCGGCCGCTGATTTATGAAAACGCGGCGCTTCGCGTCGATATAATCCTCATAGGTCGGGTGCTTGTCAAGATGGTTCGGCGAAACATTGGTCACAACGGCGACGTCAGGCCGTATATTGATGCTGTGCAGCTGGAAGCTGGAAAGTTCCAGCACCGCCACGTCATCCGGGTGGATATCGGGTATCTCGCAGAGCAGAGGCTTGCCTATATTTCCGCCGAGGTGCACGCGCCTGCCGCCCGCCTTCAGAAGCTCCGCTATGATAGAGCTGGTGGTTGTTTTCCCGTCGGAGCCCGTAACGCCTATAGTGCGGCAGGGGCAGAGCCGGAAGAAGGCCTCCATCTCACTTGTTATCTCGGCGCCGCGGGCCGAGGCCTCCACAAGATGCCCGTCAGTCGGCAATATACCCGGAGTGCGGAAAATCACGTCGAAGCCCGTCAAATCATCCAGGTATCCGGGCCCCAGGCGCAGCTCGGCGCCGCGCGTGGAAAGCGTCTCGGCTTCGTCAGCGAGAACCGCCTCGTCCCGCATGTCGCAGACGGTTATCGGAAGTCCGTTATCCAGGAGCAAATCTATGAGCGGCGTATTGCTCACGCCTATGCCCAGAACGGCTACGCGCTTTGAGCGCAGCGAGTCTACATATTCCTGAAGCGTCATGCTATCACTCCTAACCGGTTAATTATATCCTCTGCAAATCGCAATTACAACATTTTTATTGACTGCCGGGCCGCCGCGCTGTAAAATGTCAGGGCGAGCGGGCCGGACGGCCGCGGGCATAAGGCGAAAGCCTGTGCGTGAGGAAAGTCCGGGCTCCACAGGGCAAGGATAACGGGTAACACCCGCCAGGGGCGACCCTCGGACAAGTGC
>CALXGL010000050.1 GCA_944387825.1 uncultured Oscillospiraceae bacterium
GCCACGCTGGACGAGACGCAGGAGCTTCTGCGCCTCGCGGGGCTTGCGCCGCTCTATCCGCGGATAAGGCGCGACGCCATCATCATATACGGCCTCGTCAACGGCGTCGGGCTCCACGAGCTCAACGACAAACTCTTCACCGAGGACGAGGAGACGCTTTTTTAGCTTGCAATTTCCGCAAAATCGTATATGATAGAGGTATCACCTTAAGGAGGTTTTTTTATGGAACTCAAAGGAAGCAAGACCTGGGCAAATCTCGAGACCGCCTTTGCCGGAGAGAGCCAGGCCCGCGTCAAGTATGAATACTACTCCTCTCAGGCCAAGAAGGACGGCTATGAGCAGCTCGCCGCCGTCTTCGCGGAGACCTCCGCCAATGAGAAGGAGCACGCCAAGCTCTGGTATAAGGAGCTTCACGGCGGCAAGGTCGGCCCCACGACCGAGAACCTCAAGCTCGCCGCCGAGGGTGAGAACTACGAGTGGACCGACATGTACGCCGGCTTCGCCAAGACCGCGCGCGAGGAGGGCTTCGAGGCCCTGGCCAAGAAGTTCGAGGGCGTCGCCGCCATCGAGAAGCTGCATGAGGAGCGCTATCTCGCCTTCCTGAAGAATATTGAGGAGGCCAGGGTCTTCTCCCGCATAGGCGACCAGGTCTGGGTCTGCCGCAACTGCGGCCACGTCCACGTCGGCCCCAACGCGCCCGCCGTATGCCCCGTCTGCGCCCATCCGCAGGCCTACTTCGAGCTGCGCGCCGACAACTATTGAGCCGCCTTCTCCCGCCCCTCACGGGGCGGTTTTTTTATGCCCCGCGGCGCGGGTTTTCGAAAAAAGTCAAGATTTTTAACGTCTCTCGCCCCTGCGGCCCTCCCGGCATTGACAGGCGGCGAATTCATAGTAAACTGTGCTTATACCGCTCAGGGAGGAGATAAACATGCGCGCATACGAGAGGCTTTTGAAATACGTGACCTATTCCACGCAGAGCGACGAGAGCGTGGAGGTAAATCCCAGCACGAAGCGGCAGTTTGAGCTTGCGCACGCGCTCGTCGAGGAGCTCAGGGCTCTCGGCGCGGCGGACGCCGAGTGCTCGGAGAGCTGCTATGTCTACGCGAGCCTGCCGGCGTCGCCGGGCTGCGAGGGCGCGGAGGCCATAGGCTTCATCGCGCATATGGACACCTCGCCCGACTTCTCCGGCGAGGGCGTGAAGCCCCGCGTGATACCGGATTACGACGGCGGCGACGTCGAGCTCGGCTGCGGCCGCACCCTCGCCGTGAGCGACTTCCCGCATCTGCCCTCCCTCGCCGGGCGGACGCTTATCACCGCCTCGGGCGACACGGTGCTCGGCGCGGACGACAAGGCGGGCATTGCGGAGATAATGACGCTTCTGGAACTGCTGGCCTCCCGCCCGCACGGGCCGGTCGCCGTCTGCTTCACGCCGGACGAAGAGGTCGGGCGCGGCGTGCAGGGCTTCGAGCCGGGGCGCTTCAAGGCCCGCGCGGCCTTCACCGCGGACGGCGGGCCCGAGGGCGAGGTCTCCTGGGAGAACTTCAACGCCTCCGCCGCAAGGGTGCATATACGCGGCTTCAACGTCCACCCCGCCTCCGGCAAGGACACGATGATAAACGCCGCCGAGCTCGCCTGCCGCTTTGCCGCAAGCCTGCCCGCAGACGATACGCCGCGCCAGAGCTCGGGCCGCGAGGGCTTCTACCACCTCACGAACATAAGCGGCGGCTGCGGCGAGGCGGAGCTCGGCTATATCCTGCGCGACTTCGACTTTGAAAACCTCAGGCGCCGAGAGCGGGCCCTGCTCGACGCCGCGGCGAAGATAAACGCCGAGTACGGCGAGAGCACGGTCTCCGTGGAGATTTCGCTCACCTACCGCAACATGGCCGAGAAGCTCCTGCCGGAGTACCGCTGGCTCATAGACCTTGCGCTGGACTCCGTGCGCTCCGCGACGCTCGAGCCCGTGACCGCGCCCACGCGCGGCGGCACGGACGGGGCCATGCTCAGCTGGCGCGGCCTGCCCTGCCCCAACCTCGGCACCGGCGGCTACGCCTTCCACGGCCCCTACGAGCACATCACCGCCGAGGGCATGGACAGGTGCGTTGAGGTCCTGCTCGGCATCGTCGAGCGCATGCGGCAGTGCAGCGAGTGAGGTAGACGCGGGTGAAGCTTGATTTCCGGCGCTTCGCGCGCGAAACGGCGGTGCTGACCGGGGCGATGGCCGTGGTCTCCGCGGCGGTGTTTTTCTTCCTCGTGCCCAGCAGGGCGGCGGTGAGCAGCGTCGCGGGCGCGGCGATAATTATAAACGGCGTCGTCGACCTGCCCGTCTCGCTCATAACGCTCATCATAAACGCCGTCCTCATCGCCGTGGGGCTTCTGGTCTTCGGCCGGGGCTTCGCGCTCAACACGATATACACCTGCCTGCTGCTCTCGGCCTTTATGGCCGCGCTCGAGTTCATTTTCCCGGACTACACCTCGATAACCGGCAGTCAGGAGCTGGACGTGGTCTGCTACGTCCTCATTGTGAGCTGGGGCCTCGCCATATTGTTCCGGCACAACGCCGCCTCCGGCGGGCTTGACATCCTCGCGCAGGTCATGAACAAATACCTGCATATCGAGGTGGGCAGGGCGCTCTCCATCGCGGGCATCGCAATCGCGCTGTGCTCCGGCCTCGTCTACGACGGCAAGACCGTCGCGCTGAGCGTCCTCGGCACCTATTTCAACGGCATCGTGATTGACCGCTTCCTCTTCGGCCAGAACCTCAAGCGCCGCGTGAGCGTCATCACGAGGTTTGAGGAGGAACTGCGCGGATTCATCCTCAATGAGCTGCACTGCGGCGCGACGGTGTATAAGGCCGTGGGCGCGTACTCCGGCGCGGAGTTCCCCGAGCTCGTCATGATTGTCGACCGGCAGCAGTACCGGCGGCTCATGAGCTTCGTACACAGCCTCGACCCCGACGCCTTTGTCGCGGTCTACACCGTCTCCGAGGTCAGCCGCAAGGCCTGGACATAAAAAAATCATCCCCCGGCGCGTCTGCGCCGGGGGATGCCGCGTTCAGGCGAAGATATCGCCGATGGCCACGTTCAAATCCACCCGAGTCTCTATGCCGGGCACGCTGCCGTCGGAGGTATACTGCCAGATGTCGTAGTGATAGGGATAGTCGGTGACGGCGAGGTCTTCGGTGTAGTGCGCGAGCCAGAAGGGGTAGTCGAGCAGGCGGTCTATGTACAGGTCGCGGTTCACCGTGTTGGGGCTTCCGTAGCACATGACAGCATAGCCCTCGGCCTCGACGGCCTCGCAGAAGGCTATGGCGCAGTCCGTGACGGTGACGCCGCTTACCTCGGCCGTGCGGCCGCCGTCGTAGCTTATCCGCTCCCAGTCGAAGACCACGGGCAGCGCGAGCTCATAGCCCTCCACCGCCTCGAGCAGGAATTCCGCCTCCTCCAGCGCCTCCTCCGTGTTCAGCGCCTGGGAGAAGAAGTAGACGCCGACGTCCAGGCCGTTTTCAAGCGCGCCCTCGATGTTCTCGAAGAAGAAGGGGTCGACGAAGAGCTCGCCCTCAGAGTATCCGCGGTAGCCCGCGCGTATTATCGCGAATTCAACGCCGGAGGTGGCGACGGCCTCCCAGTCTATCTCGCCCTGGTGCGAGGAGACGTCTATGCCCACGCGGCTGTCCTCGCCATAGCGCAGGAAGCCGTCCTCAAGGTAAAATCCGCCCGCGTCGTAGGAATTCCCGGGGATTATGTCGAGGTTCGGCACATATTCCAGCTCCTCGGGCTCCTCAGGCTCCGCCGTCAGTGCGGCGAAGCGCATGAGCACGGCGGCGCATTCGGCCCTCGTCGCGCTCCCCGCCGGGTCGAAGACGTTCCCCTCCCGGCCGGAGACAACGCCGTTCGCGGCGGCCCAGGCCACGGCGGAGACAGCCCAGGGGCTTATGCTCTCCGCGTCGGCGAAGTCAAGCGCCCCTCCCTCGCCGGGCGAGCCGGCGAAGCGGTGGAGCATGGTCACAAGCTGCTCGCGCGTTATGTTCCCGCCGGGCGCGAACTCCGCGTCGCTCACGCCTCCGGCGATGCCCTCGAGCCGCGCCCAGTAGACCGGCAGGGCGTACCAGGCCGAGGCGTCCACGTCCGAGTAGGGATATCCCCAGTCCGATTCGGGCAGCTCCGGCTCGCCCGCGAGGCGGTACAGTATCGTGACGACCATCGCGCGCGTCATGACGCCGTCGGGGTTGAATTCTCCCTCGGCTACGCCGTCCATGACGCCGTTTTCCTCCGCCCAGGCCACGGCCTCGGCGTACCAGGCGGAGGCGTCGACGTCGGCGAAGTCCGCCAGAGCGCCCGTCGAGATAAGCGCCAGCGCCAGAAGCGCGGCGAAAATGCGTTTTTTCATATAAGCTCCTTTCAGGGCGTCCAGGCGTATTTTGTGCCCGTCGCCTCCGGTACTCCGTCCTCGTCCCAGTAGTGCCGCGTTGCGCGCATGAACTCGCCGGTGACGTTGAAATAGCGGTGCTTTAACTCCTCCGACACGCGGCCCAGTCCGCTCGGATCGTCCCAGGTGACGTCGACGCAGTACCACTCCCCGTCCAGCCGCACCATGTTCCAGGCGTGCTCCTCGCGAATCATGTTCGCCTCGCCGCGGACGGTTATGCACTCGAGGCCCGCGAGCGTCGCAAGCAGCTGGAAGCTTGAGGAATAGCCGCTGCAGACGGCGAAGCCCTCCACCAGCGCGCCGTATGGATTCGTGTTGTTCGCGCCGCCCCGGCCCGGAAGAGAGCTGAGCTCGTCCGAATCATACTCGACGCAGTCCACTATGTAGTCGTGTATGGCGAGCTCGCGCTCGTAGGGGCCGAGCGTGTCGGGCGCTATCTCCGTGAGGACGTATTCGACGCGCTCGAGTATGGCGAGGTCGCGCTCGTCCAGGCCCTCCCGCTCGCCCGAGCGCCAGGCGGAGATTATCCGTGCCTCGTCGTAGCTCCAGCCGGAGTCCTCCTCCGGCTCCGGCGTCGCGGACGGCCCGGGCGACGCGGCCGGGGCGGCGTCCTCGGGCGGCGCGGAATCGAAGCAGGCCTCGAAGCGCCCGCGGGCCGCGTCCGCGTCCGGCAGGAGAATCAGCGCGCAGTATTCCCCGCGCAGGAAGATAAGGCCCTGCTCAATCATCTCCGCCTCCCGCGGCATATAGCCGGAGAAGGCCGAGACGCGCGCGTCCCGGTACTCCCTGAGCCGATAGGCCGCGCGCTCCGCCGCGTCCGCGCCCGTGAAGCGGAAAACCGCCGCCTCCATCGCCGGCGAGCCGGCCAGCACAGCCCCGTCGCTTATCGAGGCGGCGTCGAGGCCGTAGATGTCCTGCACGTATTCCAGATAAAGCCGCGAGCCGGGCGCAAGCTCCGCGAGCTCCGGCGCATATTCTCCCGCCGTCTCCCTCGCCATCGCAAGCGCCGTCCAGCCCTCCGGCGCCTCCCATGCCCCGCAGCCTGAAAGGCACAGCGCCGCAAGCAGCAGCGCCGCCGCGCTTCTGAGCCTCATATCGCATCCCTCCGGAGATATGCCGACATTTTAGCACAAAATCCGACGCTTGAAAACCGCCAATTTGTGCCGGGGCCCTTTTTCGTTGACGCCGCGGCCGCAAAGTGATAAACTGTACATTGTCAAAAGGCAAACGCACGATAACGATAAAAAGGAGTGACGCAATATGGAACTCACCCGTGAGCAGCAGGACATACTCAACGGCTCCCAGGGCGAGGTCATGGCCAAGGTCATGAAGAGCCTCGTCATGTACGGCGAAACCTTCGGCGCAGACAAGATGGTACCTGTGACTAGTGAATACGGCCATACGGTCATAAGCTTCGGCATCGGCGTTATGAAGCCTGTGTACGATCTCTACGACCAGCTCATAAAGGCCGGCGCGCTCTCGAAGCAGAAATTCTCCGCCGACCCCCTGCCTCTGGACAAGAATGTGCCGAGCAACTTCCTGCAGGACCTTGTGTTCAAGAAATTCATGTACTCGCAGCAGGCCCGCTACGAAAAGCAGCTCGGCAGGCTCGGAATAATGTCCCCCGACGCCTACACCTGCGCCTGCTACCTCGACGAAGTGGGCAACAAGCCCAAAAAAGGCGATATTCTCTCCTGGGCGGAGTCCAGCGCCGTTGTCTATGCCAACAGCGTCCTGGGCGCTCGCTGCAACCGCAATTCCGGCATGCTCGAGCTCATGGGCTCCATCGTGGGATATGTGCCGCACTTCGGCCTGCTGACAGACGACGGGCGCAGGGCGGACTGGATAATTGAGGTCAACACCACTAAGAAGCCGGAGGCGCAGCTGCTCGGCTCCGCGATAGGCATGAAGGTCATGGAGCAGGTGCCGTACATAAAGGGCCTCGACAAATGGCTCGGCACCGAGCTTACGGACGATGTCTGCGCCTATCTGAAGGACTTCGGCGCGGCCACGGCCTCCAACGGCGCGGTCGGCCTCTACCATATCGAGCACCTGACGCCCGAGGCCGTCGAGTCCGGCGAAAGCCTGATACGTGAAAACGCCCCGGTCTACGTCATAGACGACGCCGAGCTCGAAAGGGTCAAGTCTAATTACCCCGTGGTGTGGAAGGATTTGAACGCCTCTCCCAAGCTCTGCTTCATAGGCTGCCCCCATCTCACGCTCGCCCAGCTCAGAAGCTGGACCGGCCGCATTTCCGCCGCTCTGAACGCGAAGGGGCTCAAAAAGGTGACTGTGCCCACCGTCATGACCGCCGCACCCGCCACCATAAAGGCCTTCAAGCAGATGAAGGAATACGACCAGCTTGAAAGCTGTGGAGTTGTGCTCAGCTATATCTGTCCGCTTATGTACATGAACAACCCGCTTTCCGGCAAAATGCCCGTCATAACCTGCTCCAATAAGCTGCGCACGTACACCACCGCGCGCTACTACACCGAGGAGGAAATCCTCGGCCAGATTACGGGAGGTGCGAAATAATGGCAAAGGTATTCAAGGGCAGAAGCGTCGTCGCTGGCAGCTGCACCGCCCCGGCGCTGGTTTCCCACGGCGGCTTCAACACGCTGGCGAGCTTCCAGATGGCGATGATGTTCGGCGACAAAAAGGTGAAATGCGGCGACCAGAACAACGCCGACCTCTACAAGAAGCCGATGAAGGGCACGGCCCTCTGTCTGCCGCAGACCATAGGCTCCACCACCGGCGGCATGGTGCTGTACACCGCCTGCGCTACCAACAATCAGCCGGCCTGCATGCTCTTCTCCAAGACCATTGACTCCCTGGCCGCTTCCGGCGCGATTCTGGCCGATGTATGGACAGACGCGAGCATGCCCGTCGTCGATGAGCTCGGCGACGAGTTCCTCGACTACGTCAAGGACGGCATGAGCATAAGCGTCTCCCCCGACGGAACCGTTACGGTAGAATAAGAAGTCAAAAAAGCAAAAGCCCGGCTATGCCGGGCTTTTGCTTTTTATTTGTCGCCGTAGACGGCCTTCATGCAGAGGTACGTCATGTAGCAATCGTACTTCGATACGACCTCGTAAGGGGCGTGCATGCTTATAACGGGGACGCCGGCGTCAATCGTGTCTATATTGCGGTTGCCCATGAACATGGCGACAGTGCCTCCGCCGCCCTGGTCAACCTTGCCCAGCTCGCACATCTGCCACTGGACGCCGTTTTCGTCCAGCACACGGCGCATATAGGCCACAAGCTCCGCCGGGGCGTCGTTGGTGCCGGACTTGCCTCTGGAGCCGGTGAATTTGTGGAGGCCGACTCCGTAGTTGAGCTTGGCCGCGTTGCGCTTCTCGCTGACGTCTGGGTAGTTCGGGTCAAAGGCCGCCGTAACGTCGGCGCTGATGCAGATGCTGTTGGCAAAGCAGTCGAGCAGGCCGCTTCCGTCAGACGCGCAGAGCTTGGACATGAACCACTCAAAGGCCTCGCTCTTCATGCCGGAAACGCCGTCCGAGCCGGTCTCCTCCTTGTCTGCGAGTATGCACACCGCAGTGCGGGCAGGCGCTTCCTTCAGGTCCATAATGGCGCGCAGCTCGGCGTAGGCGCAGACGCGGTCGTCGTGTCCATAGGCGCCTATGAAGCTGCGGTCGAGGCCGAGGTCGCGCACGTCAAAGGCCGGGACCGCAAACAGTTCGGCAGATATCAAATCGGCCTCGGTTATTCCATAGCTGCTGTTCAGGATGCTCATAACGGCGAGCTTGACGCGGTCCGAGCCCTCGTCCGCGTATGGAACGCTGCCAACCATTATGTTGAGAGCCTCGGCCTTGATGGCCTCGCCGAGCTTCTTGGACATCTGGTCGCCGGAGAGGTGAGGCAGCAAATCGCTCACGGTAAGGACCGGGTCGGATTTGTCGCGGCCTATGACGATGTCTATAGTCTCCCCGTCCTTTGTAACGACGGCTCCGTGCAGCTCGAGAGGGATGGCCGTCCACTGATACTTCTTTATTCCGCCGTAGTAATGCGTCTTAAAAAAGGCCAGCTCATTGTCCTCATAGAGCGGAAGCTGCTTGAGGTCCAGGCGCGGCGAGTCGATATGCGCGGCCGCAATAACGGCTCCGTCGCTCATCGGCTTTGCGCCGATAACGGCAAGCAGCAGGGCCTTGCCGCGATTGGAATAATATACCCTATCCCCCGCCTTGAGCTGCATGCCGGGCACGTAGGCCGTGAAGCCTTCCGCTTCGGCCAGCTCTATGGCGTTGCGGACGCACTCGCGTTCCGTGCGCGAGATGTCGAGCCAGCGCTTATATTCCTCGCAGTAGTTTTCTAGTTCAGCGCGCCGCTCGTCGGTCAGAGTGTCGTAACCGTTCTTCTGCTCATAGAAAAGCTCTGCGCGATAGTCCTTTTTTTCTTCCATTTTTGATTACCTCCGTAAAAGCGGCCCTGCATCTCGCCGCAAATTCTTCCATTGTGCCGTCGTTTACAAGGCAGGCGGTACACGCCGATTCATAGTATTCATCGCTGCGCTGCGCTCTTATGCGCTTGAGCGCATATTCTCTGGATATGCCCTCGCGAGCCATTATGCGCTCAACCCTTATTTCAGCGGGGGCGAGCACGCCGAAAACCGCGGAACATATGCCGTCAACCTTACCCTCGAAAATACCTATCGCGTCAATCGCCGCGAGCTCTCCTCCCTGCATGGCGAACTCGCGCAGCAGCCGCACGGTTTCGGCGTTCACATATTTGTGCGTGATGGCATTGAGGTCGTTCAGGGCCGCGCTGTCGGAAAACACTATCTCGCCCAGCGCCTTCCTCATAAGCGTGTCCCCGTCGTACACCTCGCCGAAGCGCGCCGTGAGCTCTGCCTTCATCTCCGCGCTCCGACGCGTCAGCTCATGGTACAGCTCGTCGGCGTCTATGGTCAGCGCCCCCATCTCGCGAAGCACCTGCAGCGCCGTCGTTTTCCCGCTGCCGCTGCCGCCCGTGATGCCTATTATGTACAGCTCGGACGCCAGCTTTGCGGCTATTTCACCGGCGTCAAGCGCGCCCCGGCGCAGTATCCTGAACGGCTTTTCCGCAAGGGTTATAATGGTGGATTCGGTGCCTATGCCGCACTCGCCGCCGTCTATAACTGCGTCTATTTTTCCGTTGAAATACCGCAGGACATCCTCCGCCGTCTTGGGACTCGGCGCGCCGGAGGGATTGGCGCTCGGCGCGGCCAGCGGCACGCCGCAGCGTTCGAGCAGCTCGAGCGTCAGCGGATGATCAGGGCATCGCAGGCCCAGCGTTGCGCCTCCGGCCCGCACTATTTCAGGTATGTCCCCGGCGCTCTCTCCTATGATTGTAAGCGGTCCGGGCCAGAAATCCGAGGCCAGCGCCCGCGCCTGCCTCGCAACCGTTTTCCAGCAGCGCTCCATGGCGTCGGAGCCATGTACCATGAGGTTAAGCGGCTTAACCTCCGGCCTGCCTTTTACGGCGTAGATTTTCTCCACCGCGCCGGCGTCAAGCCCGTTTGCCGCGAGGCCGTAAACGGTTTCAGTCGGAACCGCCACAAGGCCGCCGGAGCGGATTATTTCCGCGGCGCGGCCTATATTGTCCGCACCTATTATCTCAGTCTTCATCGCCAGCCTCCGAATGTCCCAGCTCGCCGGCGCGCGCCGCAGCGGCCAGCGCGTCAATCAACTCGTCCAGTTCTCCGTCCATTACGCGGTCTATCTTGTAGAGCGTTAGGCCAATTCTGTGGTCGGTAACTCGGCCCTGCGGGAAGTTATACGTACGTATGCGCTCATTGCGCATGCCGGTACCCACCTGGCTTTTGCGCTCGGCGGCTCTCTCCTGCTGCCGGCGCGCCCGCTCGGCCTCATACAGGCGCGACGCGAGTATTTTCATGGCGCGGTCCTTGTTTTTATACTGGCTGCGCTCGTCCTGGCACTCTACCACGGTGCCCGTGGGCAGATGCGTTATACGAATGGCGCTCTCCGTCTTATTGACATGCTGTCCTCCCGCGCCGGAGGACCGGTAAGTGTCTATCTGCAGGTCCGCGGGATCTATATGCACCTCCACATCGCTCACCTCGGGCAGCACGGCCACAGTAACCGTGCTCGTGTGGATTCGCCCGCCGGACTCGGTCTCGGGGACGCGCTGAACGCGGTGCACTCCGCTCTCGTACTTGAACCTGGAATAGGCCCCGGCGCCCTCGACCATAAAGCTGATTTCCTTAATTCCGCCCAGTTCTGTGTCGTTGACATTGGCTATGGAGAGCTTCCAGCGCCGGGCCTCGGCATACATGCTGTACATCCTGTAAAGGCTGGACGCAAAAAGCGCGCTCTCCTCCCCGCCTACTCCGGCGCGTATCTCAATTATGACGTTCCGGTCGTCGTCAGGATCCCTGGGAACAAGCAGCTCCTTAATCTGTTCTGCAAGCTGCTCCGAACGTTTTTTAGCGTCCTCATACTCTTCGTGCGCAATCACGTCCAGCTCCGGGTCGGAAAAATAACCCTCGGCCTCACGCATGGCGTCCAAGGCCGAAAAATACTCTTTCGCACTCTCCGCGACCGGCGCAAGCTCCTTCTGTTCCCTGGCAAGGCGGGAATATGCGGCGGCGTCCGAGTAGTTCTCGGGCAGCTCCATAAGCCGGCCGAGCTCCTCATAACGCGCGATTATCTCCCTGAGCTTTTCTGACATTAAAATCCTCCTCTTACTGCGGAGAGTATTCTACCACAACGCATGCGAATTGTAAACGCAGTGAAAGGCCGCTTTCAATGATAAGTTCTGACCAGTATTCGCTTTCAGAGTATTCCTTCAAGGCGATTTGAAGCTTGGCGATAAAATCGGCACGGCCATGACCATAGAAGGCCTCTCGGATATTGGCGCCGATACTGGTTCCGGAGCGGATGAGTTGATTGGTTAGAACACTTTCTCGTTTGGAAGACTTGATTTCATTGCATACTTTTATAATTTCCCAAAGCAAAGGATTTTGATTTTGAAAGAAGAGGACTGTCCATGTTTGTACCCCGTTCCTTACCTATTCCTCATTCCCTATTCCTTCTTGCTTTCCAAAAATCCCAAGCAGAGGGCAGAAGTTAGTGAAGAGGGAATAATGAATAAGAATAGGTAAAAATCCCGAACGCACTTGCATTCGGGATTTTTGGTGACCCAGCGGGGATTCGAACCCCGGACACCCTGCTTAAAAGGCAGGTGCTCTGCCTACTGAGCTACTGGGTCGTATAAAATTCCGCGATTGAATTCGCAATTCAATCGCTCAGTTTCCCCACAAATCGAAAGCCCGCTTTCGATTTGAAAGGAGGCGGAACGGAGCAGAGCGTACTTTCCGCCGACGTGGCTGGGATGGCAGGACTCGAACCTACAATATCAGAGTCAAAGTCTGGTGTGTTACCGTTACACTACATCCCACCGCGACTGTGAGTAGAGGCCGGCAAAGCCGGCCTCCCTCTTTCTGGGGTGGGAGATGGGGCTCGAACCCACGACACCCGGAACCACAATCCGGTGCTCATACCAACTGAGCTACACCCACCATTGTATGGAGCCTGCCAATGGCACGCCA
>CALXGL010000051.1 GCA_944387825.1 uncultured Oscillospiraceae bacterium
TCGTCCTCGGTGGTGATGGTGTCGGCCGTGGCGCTCGGGCTTATCAGCACGACTTCTTCGTTGTTGGCCATGCCGGTGACGGCGGCGGTGGCGCCGGAGGTGGCGGAGCCGATTATGTACTTGACCCCGTCGGCGACCATGCTGTTGAAAGCGTTGCCACATTCGGTCGGATCACCGCGGTCGTCGGCCTCGACGAGCTCGACCTGCTTGCCGCCGATGCCGCCGGCGGCGTTAATCTGGGCTACGGTGAGGCGCGCGCCCTCGCTCATGGCGTTGCCGAAAGCGGCGTTGGCGCCGGTCTTGGGCCCGATAAGGCCGACTTTTATGGTGTCGCCGGAGCTGGCGCCGTCATCGTCGTCCCCGGAGGGGCCGGACTCGCCGCCGCAGGCGGCCAGGGCGAGTACCATGCAGAGCGCAAGCAGAATTGCGAGCAGTTTCTTTTTCATAGTTTTTCCTCCTTCTTATCCATGTGTTTCCCCCTTATCCGTAAGGGAAAGACTGCGGCGGCGTTTCCCAGGCGCCGCCCGTACCCCGGCTCCCATTCCGGGGCTAATAAACGGTTTCCGGCCGTTCATTACAAAATTGAGCGCAGCTATTTCCATATTTTACCGCTGCAAGGTTACAAAAAAACGCAAGGGCAGCGAGAAGTATCTCCTTAAAACTGTATAACAGTACGCCCTTGCACTGTAACTGCATTATAGCGCTTTGCGCTGTTGCTGTCAACTGGTTTAAATGCCTAAAGTTTTGGCCTGTTCGCACAAGTCCGGTGTGTGAATTTGAACAAAATTGCCAAATCAATTGAAAAAGCACCCGCCGCGCGGCCCTGTTACGCTGCGCGGCGGGGCGGCAAATTATCGGGCCGACAGGCTCCAGAGGTTCGCAATCTGGCCCGAAATACGCTCGTAGGGCCAGGCTTCGGCGCTCAGCTCGGGGCTGTTGGGGTCAAGCACGCCGAAACCGGCGGAGTCGTATTTGTCGATAATGATGAAGTGGCCGGTCTCGGTAAAATCGCCCGGAAGCATGCTGAGGACGAGAACCGCGCCGGAATCGAGCCGGGACTTCATGATGTTTTCATCCAGCGGCAGCTCCTCGCAGGCAAGGCCGAACTCCGCCGCGCCCTCGGTGAAGAGCGTCCACGCGGTTCCGGCGCCGGGGGCGTAGTAGCCGTGCTCCGAGGCGAAATCCGCGACGGCGGCGGGATTTATCTCCTCGCTGCGCGTCAGGCCCGCGGCGGCCATGGCAAGGCAGGTCGGGCCGCAGCCGGTTATGCCCAGGACGCCGCTGCCGTAGGCGTGATAGCCCCAGCGCGCGTCATACTGCCTGAAATAGGGCAGGCCTCCGCCGGAGAGGTCGGCCAGGGCGTCCAGACCGCTTGAGTCCGGGGCGCGGAAGGGTATTTCCAGCGCGAAATTCAGCTTTTCCTCGCTCTGCATGGCGGTTTTGACGGCGGCCTCCGAATATATATCTATGTGCCGGGCGATGAAATTGAGCCTGTCCGCCTGCTCCGGCTTTTCAGCCGCAAGCTCCCGCAGCGCGGCTGCGTATTCCGGAGCGCACTCATTGAGCGCCATGTCCGGCGTAATCTGCCCCTCCAGCCGGGACAGCAGTTCCGCGTACGGGTCGGGCGCGCCCGACGAGCTCGAGCCCGCGGCGGCGGACGGCCGCTTCGCGGCGAGCGGTGAAACCGAGAGTACGATAACCAGCGCCGCCAGGATAAACAGGACGGCGATTATCCATCCGTGGGTTTTGCTTTTGCGTGCGTGCATATTCTGCCTCCGGATACTTTTCTAAGCCGAAACACGTCGGCAGAAACAGGATAACATCGAATTGTATCCGAATTGCCGCAAATTTGTATCTTTTTTGTATATCGCGCGCCCTGACGTTTGCGACAAATTTTCGCGCTGCAATTTGTGCAAATTGCGCATTTGACAAAGCCAAATGCGCAGCGTTATACTGAGAGCACGTTGAAACCGATGACTGAGAGGAGTACTCAGGACACGAAGCCTTCAGAGAGCGGCGTATTTGCTGTGAGCGCCGCGGCGGACGTTTTGAGGAATGGACTCAGGAGGGGAGCGAAGCTAACTCCCGGGAGGCGCCCGTTAAAGCGCCGGCCGCGTGATGGCGCGGAACGAGTGGGCGCAAGCCAATTTGGGTGGCACCGCAGGTAATGTTTATTCCTGTCCCAAAGACCTATATGGTCTTTGGGACTTTTTTTATTCGCTGAAATCCCGCAAAGGGTTTCAAATATATCATGGAGGTTGTCATCATGACCGAGAACAAGATTCCCTACAAAATCTATCTTGAAGAAAGCGAGATGCCCACGGCGTGGTACAATGTCCGTGCGGATATGAAAACCAAGCCCGCCCCGCTGCTCAATCCCGCGACGGGCGAGCCCGTGAGCTTTGACGATTTGCGCGCCGTGTTCTGCGACGAGCTTGTACGGCAGGAGCTGGACAACGACACGCGCTACATCCCCATTCCGCAGGAGATACAGGACTTCTACAAGATGTACCGTCCCAGCCCGCTGGTGCGCGCGTACTGCCTCGAGGAAAAGCTCGGCACCCCGGCGAAGATATACTACAAGTTCGAGGGCAACAACACCTCGGGCTCGCACAAGCTCAACAGCGCGATTGCCCAGGCATACTACGCCAAGAACCAGGGCCTCAAGGGCGTCACCACCGAGACGGGCGCCGGCCAGTGGGGCACCGCCCTCGCCATGGCCTGCGGCTATCTGGGACTGGACTGCAAGGTCTATATGGTCAAGTGTTCCTACGAGCAGAAGCCCTTCCGCCGCGAGGTCATGCGCACCTACGGCGCGTCCGTCACCCCCAGCCCCAGCATGACCACCGAGGTGGGCCGCAGGATACTCGCCGAGGACCCGGACACCACCGGTTCCCTCGGCTGCGCGATAAGCGAGGCCGTCGAGGACGCGACCACGCACGAGGGCTACCGCTATGTGCTCGGCAGCGTGCTCAACCAGGTGCTGCTGCACCAGAGCGTTATAGGCGTGGAGACAAAGACCGCCATGGATAAATACGGCGTCGTGCCCGACATCATAATCGGCTGCGCCGGCGGCGGCTCGAACCTCGGCGGACTGATAAGCCCCTTCATGGGCGAGAAGCTGCGCGGCGAGCGCGACTATGAATTCATCGCCGTCGAACCGGCGAGCTGCCCGAGCCTCACACGCGGCGTCTTCGCCTACGACTTCTGCGACACTGGCAAGGTCTGCCCGCTTGCCAAGATGTACACCCTGGGCAGCGGCTTTATCCCGGCCGCGAACCATGCCGGCGGCCTTCGCTATCACGGTATGAGCCCCGTTTTGAGCGAGCTCTACCACGAGGGGCTCATGGAAGCGCGCAGCGTCGAGCAGACGAAGGTGTTCGAGGCGGCGGAGTACTTCGCCCGCGTCGAGGGCATCCTGCCCGCGCCGGAGAGCAGCCACGCGATACGGGTCGCGATTGACGAGGCGCTCAAGTGCAAGGAGACCGGCGAGGAGAAGACGATACTCTTCGGCCTCACCGGCACCGGCTACTTCGACCTCTACGCCTATCAGAAGTTCAACGACGGCCTGATGTCGGACTACATCCCCACCGACGAGGAACTCCAGTCGAGCTTCAATAAACTTCCCGCCTTTTAACGCCGGAGAGTATCAAACCATTTCTCCAAACGGGCGAGAAAAAAGACCGGTCCGCGGACCGGTCTTTTTTCACTGAGGGCGTCCCTGGCCTTCGCGCACAGTTCGGCGAGGTCACGCAAGACTCTCCGCATCCGCAAGCGCATCCTCGGCTACAGCCAGCACACGAAGGCCCTCAAGGGCCATAAGAATGCATAATACCGCCCGATCGCAATAGGTGGCGGAAATAATCCGGGGGATTTCTCTGGTCTGCCGCCAAAGAAATCCCCCTGAAAGGTTATTTAACGGTATTGTGTTTGCTGATATTCGCTCCGCAGGCGGTGCAGCCGGAGCAGTTTCCGCCGCAGGAGCAGCCGCCCTTGCCGCTTCGCTTATCCTTCACCAGCTTCCGCACTATGAGGCAGACGACGGCGAGGAGGACGAGCGATATGATTATCGTGGCGGCGTTGGCCGTGAGCCACTCAAGCATTGACGGCCGCCTTTCCGGCGCCCAGGCGCTCGCCGTACTCGTTGTACCTGCTCTTGCGCAGCAGGAGGTAGAGCATGGCGGCCAGCACTATCACGGCGGCGACGGTCCAGACGCTGAAGGCCACCTGGCCGAGCAGCAGCCCGCCGAGCT
>CALXGL010000052.1 GCA_944387825.1 uncultured Oscillospiraceae bacterium
GTAGGTCATGGCGCGGCTGCTGTCGGCCATGCCGGCCGTAGTCGGGTCGTTGACTATGCCCAGCAGGGCCAGCAGAGCGAAGAGCGCGTTGACCACGTCCAGCAGCCTGGCCGCGAGGCCCTCAAGCTCCAGCGTGAAGCCGAAGAGCGAGGCCAGCACCTGCACGAGCAGAATCAGCGCCGGCACGAAGCTCAGCCAGAAGTTTTTATTTTTGAACCGTACTGTCCAGTTTATCATTTGTAACCCTCCAATCTGTAAAGCATGACCCAAAGCTCCTGACGCGTTACGAAGTCATTGGGTCTTGTGCCGTCCGAAATACCCTCGCGCATGACCCATGAGCGCGCCCGCGCGGCCTCTTCCTCGTAACTCAAAGGACCGGAGCCGCCGCCCTCCTGCGCCCTTATAAGCGCCGGGTAGTCCTTATAGGCCGCGTTGAGGTCTACACGGCCGCTTATGCCGCTGACCGAGCCTGCGGACGAGTACTGCCACATGCCTCCGGCCTGCGGCGGCTCGTTTTCCGGCTCCGGGTCACGGGGCCATTTGGCAAGCCAGATGTCGAATTCCTCCGGTATTTTGCTGTCGAAGTAAGCCGACAGGTAGTTCGGGTTGGCGTATACCATGGGGTAATAGCCGCCGTCCCTGACCGCGCCGCAGAACGCGCGGACAATTGAGCTTGCTAGCGCCTTGGTGACGGTCACACCCTTTTCGGAGGCGTAGTCCACGCTGTCATACTCAAAATCGAAGGCCATGGGATAGGAGAGCGAATACTTTGACGCGGCGTCAATGCAGAAGGCGGCCTCTTTTGCCGCCATCTCCGGCGTATACGCGTATGAGAACCAGTATATCCCGAAGGGAATGCCCAGCCTGGTACACGCCGCCGCATTGTCCTCAAAGCTCGGATCCGGATTGCCCTGCCCGTATCCGGCCCTGAGCATTGCGAATTCTATGCCCGAAGCCTTTACCTTTTCCCAATCTATCGTCCCCTGCCATTTGGAGACGTCAATGCCTTTCCTGTACATCATTCTCCTCCTTATACGGCTTCCGCCCGCTCCAGAATATGCCCTGCTCCGGCAAACGGTGAGTCACACCATGCCGAGATAGGACAGGATTTGATATATGGCGTCCTGTACGTTGTCCGCATTCAGTCCGGTTTCCGAGTTGTCGTAGGTGATGCCGGAGGCCGGTATGCCGCCCTGCTCGCAGGATACGCTTGTATAGCCGCCCTGCTGCTCTATCTTTACCGTGCCGCGCGTGTCCTCAAAGGCGCAAGTGAAATAGGCGAGGTTCTGTTCAATGCAGTAGGGCATGAGATACTCGCCCTGCCAGAGGGCGAACACCGGCATCCCGGCCTGACGCGCCGCATACATCTGCTCGCAGGTTTTGTCGGCGGTATAGCTGCCCGCGCTGCCGCTGACGGTCACTATGAGCGCGCCAGTGGCGCTCAGCGTCACCGTGGAGCCGTCCTGCTCTATCTCCACGTTCTGACCGGCGGCCAGCGTGAGCGCGTTCACCCCGTTTATGCTGGCCGGGGCGCCGTCCTGCCCGGGCGCGCCCTGCGGGCCTCTGACGCTGACGGGGGAGGGGTTGGGCTTTCCTCCGTCGTTGGTCCAGCTGAGCAGCCCGTCCTCGCTCAGGCTGGGCGTGAAGGTCGTGCCGTCGGCGCCCTGCGGGCCCTGCAGGACCCCGCCGTTTATCCACTGCTGGACGCCGCCGGAGCTGCCCCAGGTATAGATGTCGTAGGGCGCGGCGGCGCCTACGTAATAGCTGTCGCCGGGTTCCGGCTGCGATACCGCCGCCTGCAGCTCGGCGAGGCTCGGGTATTGTCCCAGCACCTTGAGCCCCGCTCCGGTCTCGCCCCTGGGCCCCGCCGGGCCCTGCGGGCCGCTCGGCCCCGTGATATCCGCCGGCGCCGGGTTCTCAAGCCCCGCGTCGTTCGTCCAGGATATGACCCCGTCCGTTACGCTGGGCACATATACCGCGCCCGGCTCGCCGCGCGGGCCCTGCAGGAGCTTCGCCTGCCCGGCCCCGGCCTCCAGCGTGCCCGGGGTCCGGAGCTCGGCCGTAAGCGCCTCGTTCACAGTATCACCTCCGAGCTGGCGTCCGCCACGGCGATGGACTCCATGCACTGCACGCCAATGACGTTCCCGCCCGCGAACTTGACGCGGATATCCAGCGTCACGGAGCCGTTGGCCGGAAAAGCAAAAGTCTCCTCCTGCGTCAGGGGCAGGTAAAAGCAGCCGTCGGCGGAGTTGTACTGCACCTCCTGCGGGAATGTCTTTCTCACGCCGTTGCCCAGCGTGAACTCCACTTCGGCCACTTCGCTCACGTCCACCGGCTCGCCGTTGAGGCGTATGAGGACGGGCAGCGAGTATTCGTCGCCCTGCTTTATGCGTATTGCCATGTTCCCTCCTTATCTCACGTAGCCCGTGCCCCGCACGCGGACGTCCACAGAGACGACGGTCGCCGTGGTGTCCGCCGTATTGTTTGCGAGCACGAGGTTGTAGTAGGTAAATTTCTTGGCCTTGAGCTTTATCCGGTTCATCTCCGGCACCTGCGCGGAGTCGGCGGTCGAGAAGCTGTATACAGCGAAGTCCGTTTTGCGGTCTGTTTTGGCCGACACCTCCAGATAACCGTTGTCGTCCGGGCGGATGCCCACCCAGAGCATGGCCGAATACTTCCGGCGGAAGTCCGCGCCGAAGGGCATGGAGCCGGATTCCCAGTAGGCGTCTATCGCCTCGCCCTCGTCGGAGAAATACTCCGTCGAGAAGTGCCGGAGGTAGCCGTCCGCCGTCCCGAAATAGAGCTCGTCCTTGTAGTTTATGAGGCAGCGCGCGGCGAAGTTGGTGTAGACATACCAGGCGTCGGCGTCTATGCCGTGGACCAGGGCCGTGCCGTCCGCGCCTATGACGTAGTATTCGTGCGCGTACTTGTCGTAAAAGGTCCTGGCCGTCTCCAGGTCGAAGGCGCGTATCGTCTCGTCCACCCTCTGCGAGATGCGATCGGCGTTGCGCTCGTCGCCGCTGAGGCTGCCCGAGGCCGTCGTCTTCCACTCCACGACGCTGCGCGCGTCAAGCGTACGCGGCCTGTTCTCGACAAGCACCGCCTGCCCCGGCGCGCAGCAGCCCACGCTCCTGTTTATGGGCGAGACGTAAAAGCCCGCCGTGACCGAGCCGTCGGCGAGCGTCAGCTGCGCGTAGCCTATGCTCCAGGCGCTGTCCAGCTTGAAGGCCAGCAGCCGGTCGTAATGCCTTATCATCGCCGTGAGCGGCGTGTTCGCGTCGCCTATGTGGGCGATGTTCAGCTCGGGGAAATAGTCCGCCCTCGGCAGGCCGTCGAAGTCTATGCCGGAGTAGAAGCAGCGGTTCGTCCCGTCGCCGTAGACAAAGACGCGCGTGTCCTGCGCGCCGTTGTAGAGCTCGGCGCAGCGCATGGCGCGTATCTCCGCGGCCGTGTCTGCCGTTACGGAGTAGCCTATCTCTATGCTGTTCGTCCCCTCCTCCGGCGCGGGCGTTATGGTCACGGTCCCCTCCGTGAGGTTCACGTCGTAGCTCTGGATGCCCGCGCCCGTCGCAACGGAGCGCACATAGTCCACGCTCTCGAGCTCCTGTTCGGGCAGATGAAAGACCGTCGCCGTCCCATCGGGCGAGACGCGCACGCGCCGCGCGCCGGTGAGCTTGTTTATCTGCTCGAGCGCCGTCCCGCCGCCTGAAGGCGGCACGCTGACGGCGACGAGAGGCCGGTATCCGCCCACGTCCGTGAGCGCCGTGCCGTCCCAGACCTTGTATTCCGAGCCGTTGAGCAGGTAGAGCCTGTCCTGGAAGCCGAACATGTGCACGTCCCCGCCGGTGTTTACGGTCCCGCAGGCCGTCTTGCTCCAGACCCCGTCCTCAGAGCGCGCCAGCTGCCAGAGATAGCCGTTGCAGGCCGCGCAGAGCACCTCCTGCCCCGCCACGAAGCCCGACCACAGCCCGCGCACCACGGTATCCGTCGTATTCGCCGAGGTGGAGACAGGGCAGAAGCTCCATTCAAAATAGTCCGCGCTCTGGCTCGCCAGCTCGCAGACCGCCTGGCAGCCGAGCTGGCACTCGGCCTGGCACGCGCTCTCGCAGGCTGTCTGGCAGATGCTTTCGCAGCCGGTCTGGCAGCTCTGGCACACGGCGCCCTGGCAATTCTGGCAGCCGGCCTCGCAGTAGCTCTCGCAGCCGGTCTCGCACATGTCCGCGCAGCCGCCGCCGGCCGCGTAGCTGACGCTCATCGGATAGGTGTTAGAAGCGTAAAAGTCCGCATAGGCCGCGTCGCTTGAGATGTACACATAGTAGGTTCCCGCCGGGAACGAGCCAGAAAAGCTGATGCCTGCGGCCGAATTCACCGCCGGCGCCGCAAAGCTGGCGTCGCGCCCGAGCGAGGCGGGCAGCGGATTTGAAAGCTCGCTTGTGCGTATGTCCGCGTACATAGTACCCGCGGCCAGCCGCCTGTAGGCCGTTGCGTTCACTGTTATGCTCGACGCGGACTGCTCGAGCGTGAAGCGCAGCGCGCCGACATAGCCGGCCGCGCCGCAGGAAATGGTGTTGCGGCTGGACCAGGCCGAGCCGTTGAGCGGCGAGCCGTTGTGCCAGTTTTTAAAGCCGCTTATGCTTGCAGCGGGCATCTCTCCCCCTCCTTTTCTTCAATTCTCCGCGCCTCGTTCAGCAAAAGGCGCTTCCAGCGGCAGTATGTCTCCGGTACGCGGTTCACTTTGCCCGTGAGCAGATAGTTGTTCGCCGCGCAGCCGCCGTCGCAGACGCGGTCATATTCGCAGCCCGCGCAGTCTGCGCCCCTGGCCGGGGCCGCGTCGAAGGCCGCCATGAGCGCGCGGCGCTTTTCCCCGTCTGCGCCGGTAAAGACGGAGCCTATCTCAAAAATCCCGCCCTCATTGCTCGTGAGCTCCTGACAGGCGAAGAGCCTGCCGTCCGGGTGCACGGAGGCGAAGCGCGAGGCTCCAAGCCCGCACTTGCCTGCGGCGCGGCACCCGGGCAGCGTGCGGTATTCGCCGCGCTTTTCCGCCGCGGCAATGGCCTTTAAATCGTTCCTCGCCTTTTCAAATTCCGAAAAACGTATGTATTTGACGCCCCTTTCGCGGCTGTCAGCTACGTAATCGGCGTATTTCCTCATTTCGGCCGCCAGCGTGTCCCAGCTCTCGCCGTCCCAGGGCTCGAAGACGTTCGGCGTCACGAAAAAGCTCCGAAAGCCCTGCGCCGCCGCCCAGATTATGCTCTCAAAGGTCCGCGAACAGCTTGCCGGAATGGCCGTCATACGAAAGGTCGTACCCGGCCAGGCCGCGAGCACCATCGGCACGATGCGCCGCAGGCGCTCAAAGCTGCCGCGCCCGTCCGCCCCGGGGCGGTTATAATCCTGCACCGGCGCCGTGCCGTCCATGGAGAGCAGCAGCGAAAAGCCGTGCTTTTTCATGAAGTCTATCCGCTCCGGCGTGAGCAGCGTCCCGTTCGTCGTGACGGAAAAGCGCATCCTCTCGCCGAGCCCGCCGTGTATCCACTCCACGAGGGGCCTGATAATCCCGTCGAATCTGAGCAGCGGCTCGCCGCCGAAAAAGTTTATCTCAGGCACGATCCCCGCCTCGCGCGCGTTCGCAATCAAAAACCGCGCTGCGGCCCTGGCCGTATCCGGCGTCATGCTTTCGGCCTCTTTCCGCACGAAGCAGTAGCGGCAGCGCAGGTTGCACTCGTGCGTGAGCACCAGCATGGCGGAGGTGATTTTCGGAAGAGCCCTCACTGCCTCGACCTCGCAAGTCCCTCGAAGCGGAAGAACCGCCCCGCCTCGTCTTTGTAGTACCAGCCCTCGTATTCGTCGGCGTTGGCCTCCGTCACGACGGCGGGCGTGCCCGTGAGCGTGAGCGCGCCCATGCCGTCGGCCTGTATGCCGGGGTACATGGTAAGCGTGAGCGAGCTCGAGCCGCTCTCCGTGTAGAGCACCTGCGGATTGTCCGTATCCACCGACGCCGCATAGCTGCTCAGAAGCCCCGCCGCATTTTTGCTTCCGCCGCGCTTTTGCAGCGCGCCGCCCGCAGTGACCTTGAAGTTGCGCATGACGGCGGCCTCGCCCATTTCAAGAGACGCCTCCCCCTCGAGCGCCTCGTTGACGCCGCGCCAGCGCTTTATCTGATACACCGCTTCCGAAATATTCGTCGCTACCTTCGCCATATCCTCGCCTCACCAGCAGGCAAATTCGCCGTATTCCAGGCCGCCGTACAGGTCGGTTATATTTCCCGAAACGGCCCGCATCCTCGACAGATAATAGGCCCTCAGCTCCTCGTAGCGCTGCTGGTAAAAGCCTGCCGCGCTCGGGTTCTCGTCCACGAGCAGGTTGGCCGCCAGCCCGTAGGGCAGCGCGCCGAGGGCATAGCTCGTGTCGGCGACCGGCACAATGTCGTCCAGCGACTCCACGGGCAGCCAGTCGTCCCTCTCGCCGGTGAGCATTTTCAGCTCGCTCACCAGCAGGTTTATGACTGCCGGCGTGCGCAGCACATACTCCGCCGTGTCCGAGGTCTGCGCCTCGCCCTCGGCGGAGAGCTCGTCCATGAGCCCCATGGCGGCCTCGAAAACATCTCCTGCATAAGCCATAATCGCACCTCCAATCGTCGGGGAATTCAGAGAATTCCCCGACCTCACAAATTTTATTCTCTCTTCAATTCGTCCTCAGGCCGCCGCCTTTTCCACAACGGCGCTCGGATACTTCCCCTCCGCGTAGGCGTAGGCCCTGAGCAGCTGGCCGCTCGTGAGGTTCACGGTGCCGCCGGAGGCCACAAGCTCGCGCGAGGCGCTGTATCTCGGGTCGCTGCCGTCCACGGTGTAATATATCGTCGCGTCCGCGGCCGTGACGGTGACGGCGTTGCCGCTGCCGCCGAAGGTGGGCGCGGCCTGGACGCTGTCGCTCGCGCAGTAGACGTAGACGCCGTCGCACTTTTCGGCGAGGACGCCGGCCCAGTAGCGCACGCGGCCCTCAATGACGTTGCCGTCTATGCCGAGCGGGTCCTTCTGAATTTTGTACTTCGCGAGCTTCTGCACGAAGGGGCAGGCGTCCTTGTGCTGCAGGATGAAGTACACGCCCTCGAGCATGTCGCCGTCGGGAACGACGCGCACGTCGAAGCCCGCGACGCGCGGCAGGCGGTTCTCGCTTACGGCCTCGCTGCCCAGACGCTCGAGGTAGGTCAGGTTCGCGAGGTTCGGCAGCATGGCCGCGTAGGTCTCGGCGATGAAGATGCTGCGTCCGCGGCGCGGCACGTGGTGGTTGTTCATGTAGCTCGCGCCCGCCTGTATGAGGCCGAGCAGCGTCTCCGCCGTGGGCGCGCTGCCGCCCACGACCTTGCCCGCGCCGTAGGCCCACTTGCCGAAGACATAGCTCTCCACCTCGGGTATGACCACGTCGCGTATCTGGACGTGTAGCCTGGCGGAGGCGTCCTTGACGTTGTACTGATCCTGCGCGTTGCCCTCGTCTATGGAGCCGGTGAAGGAGCGGTCGCGGTCTATCTTGAAGGTCTGCACCCTGTCGCCTATCTCCTCGATGCTGCCGTAGCGCGAGGTGCCGGAGGGGTTGTAGTCGTTCATCTCCATCTTGTCTACGGAGTAGACGCTGACCTCGTTGACGCCCGTAAACTCCACGCGGTTACTGACCGCGCCCGCCAGCAGGCACTCATGCTCAAAGGCGTCGTCAACATATTTGGAAAACTTGGAAGCCAGATTAACAGCCATATAAAATCTCCTCTCAATCTGAAATTTGTTCCTGCCGGGCCCTCCCCGACAGCCCTGGTTACACGGAGCCCCAGCCTATTGCGGCCGGGTCTGTGCCCGTGTCTCCACCGTCGCTTGCCGCGCTGCCCGTACTGCGCCCGGCGTTTTTGCCGGCCAGCCTGGTCTCGGCCAGCTCCGACTCCAGCGCCCGTATGCGCTCGCCGTTCGCCTCGGCTTCCGCCTGAGCCGCGTACCGCTCATAGGCGGAGTTGAGGCTCTCCCCGGCGCGTACGAGCTGCCACACCCGGTCAGGTATGGCCTCGCCGCCCAGCAGCTTTGCCGCGATATCCGGGTGAGCCCGCACAAATTCTCTCACCTCCCGCTCGCGCCTGAGCGCAGGGCTCTGGTCTGAATCGCCCCTGCGCTCACGCTCCAGCCTCACGCGCTCGAGCGCGTCGTCCTCCTCCAGTCCCTCCCTCTCGGCCAGGGCGCGGGCGGAGAGCTCGTCGCGGAATTCGCGCTCGTCCCTGCCGCCCGACACCGATTTGAGCCAGCCGCGCAGCTCCTCGAGCTCGGAGCGGGCGCTCTCAAGCTTCGCGCGGACCCGGTCGTAGTCCATGCCCTTTTGAGCCAGCTCGACGGCCTTTTCCCTCGTGACCGTACAGGTCGAGTCGAGGTGCTTGAGGGTGATTTCGTCCCCGCCCGCATCGGACGCGGCGGGGACCGCCGCGTCCTCTCCGTCCGCTATGCCCTGCATGATTTCCGCGGCGTCTATTGCCCAGTCCCCGGCCTGTCCGCGTTCCGGCTTCGCCTCCGCGGCGGATATGATGTTTTCCTCCATTGTCCTTTCCTCCTCAGCTGTAGATTAAACCGCCGCCGCAGCGGCGCCGCCCCGGGCCTTCACCGCCTTGATAAGCCCCTCTCGGTCGGTCACATACTCGTCCGGCACGCGCTCGAGATACTCGACCAGGTCTATCTGCCCGGCCGCGAGCAGGTTGTCGAGGGTCTGCGCGCTGGCTATCTCGCTCCAGTAGGCGCTCGCGCCCGCCTCCAGCTTGAGCAGCATCGGTATCTCCGCGAGCTGGCTGAAATCGAAGGGCAGCACCATGTGCCCGGCGGCGTTGAGCGGCAGCGCGCCGGCGGCGAAGTCTATGAGTTCCTCGGGGACCTCGTCCGCCGGGTCCAGCTCCACAGGCCTCACGCCGTAGTACGCCGCCATGAAGTCGAGGTAGATTGCGCCCAGCTCCTCGATGCTCTGATAGAGGTTCTGGCGCGTCAGCTCGTTGGGCGTGGCCGCGGCCCGCTGCAGGGCGATAATCGCGCTGGTGTTGTCCGGCCTCGCGTCGCCGAGGGCCACGCTGGTGGCGCCGAGGTTCGACTGCGTCATCTCCTGCGTTAGTGAGATGAACTGCGCAATCTGCGGCGAGACCTGCGCCGGGTCGAGTATGCGCGCCACGCCCGTGACGTCGCCTCCGTTGACGCCTATGGCCCTGCCTATGCCGTTATCCCACTTGGGCACGCGCGTGCGGTCGTAGACGACCTTGGGATAGGCGGTGGTCATCAGCGAAATCATGGTCATGGCGAAGAGCTTGTTGATGTAAATCTGGTTGGGTATCAGCCCCGTGAGCATGGCCTGACCGTGATAGCTGTCCTGCACGTAGTCCCAGCAGAGCCAGGTCACGGGGTATAGCCTGAGCCCCAGATCCCAGGCCGGGCGCAGCATAATCCCGCGGCAGCATTCGCAGGCCCAGACCGTGCCCGTCTCCGGCTCCTTCCAGAGCCTCAGTATGACGGTGGTCTTGTCGCCCGTCTCCTTGTAGCTGTCCAGGTACTGCTCGTCGGTGTCGGGCCTTATGTCCTCCCACTCGCGGCAGCCGAGCCTTTTCGCCCTTTCACGCAGCTTTTCGGTGAGCTCGCGCTTTTTGATGAGTATGTAGGGCTGGCTCTGGACGCGCCTGTCGGCGCAGTTGCCGAAGCCCACGCGGGTGTTCTGCACGATTTCGGTGACTATCGCCCCGCGCCTTCCGCCCGGCGCGGGCGATTCGCTGTCCCAGTAGGTGTAGGTGGCCGCGTCGCCGTCCACGGCGGCGTTGCGCATGAACTCCTGCACCAGCTGCGGCAGCTTGTTTCGCTCAAAGAGAGAGTCGAATTCGGCGTTCGCTACGTCCGCCGCGCGGATGAGCCTGCCCGAGCCGGAGGCCGCGTCCACCGGAGAGGCGCGCAGCTTTATACGCTCGGAGGTGATGCTCGCCACGGTGAAGAGCGTCACGCGCTTGAGGAAGTTGAAGA
>CALXGL010000053.1 GCA_944387825.1 uncultured Oscillospiraceae bacterium
AGCCGACGTAGCTCTCGTAGAGGTCCGCGCCCATGCCGGCGACGTCGCCGACGTTGTCGCCGACGTTGTCGGCTATCGTGGCGGGGTTGCGCGGGTCGTCCTCGGGTATGCCGGCCTCGACCTTGCCGACGAGGTCGGCACCGACGTCCGCGGCCTTGGTGAAGATGCCGCCGCCCACGCGGGCGAAGAGCGCGGCGCAGCTCGCGCCCATGCCGAACATGACCATCGTGTTCGCAATTGTGTTCGCGTCGCATTTAAAGCCGTACTCGAGTACGAGGAACCAGACCGAGACGTCGAGTATGCCGAGGCCGACGACGGTGAAGCCCATGACCGAGCCGGAGGATATGGCCACGCGCAGCCCTCGGTTGAGGCTCTCGCTGGCGGCGTTGGCCGTGCGCGCGTTGGCGCTGGTGGCTATCCGCATGCCGACAAAGCCGGCCAGGCAGGAATAGAAGCCGCCCGTTACAAAGGCAAAGGGGACGAATTTGTTGACCAGGCCCTCGCCGTTTATCCAGGGCACATAGGCCAGCACGGCCAGTACCGCGGCGATTATCAGGAAGATAATTGCGACCGTTTTATACTGCCTCTTCAAATACGCGTTCGCGCCCTTTCGGATGGCGGCCGCTATCTTCTGCATCAGCGGCGTGCCCTCGGAAAAAGCCTTTACGCGCCTTGCCTGCGACCAGGCAAAAATCAGCGCCATAAGCGCGCCGACAATACCAAACCAGAAATAATTTTCCATTCGTCCCGTCACTCCTCTGCTGTTCTGTTGCCGGCCTCGTGGGCCTTTGATTGCATTTTACATGAACAAATCGCAAAAAGCAAGCAACAAGCACAAATTTAAGCCTTAAAATAATGCAAAAATTGTGCATAAATGCGTATAATGTTTGGGACATTTAGAACGTCCAGAACGCCTCATTCGTCAAAGGCGCGAAAGACCGGCGGAGGGGCAAAAGGGCGCCGTATGCTTGCAATTTTTGAAATACCGTATATAATAATTTCCTGCAAGGAGTGATGCAGATGGAGAAGCTAAGCGAGCAGCAGAAGCTGGAGAAGCGTCAGCTGCACCCGGTCAACCGGGCGCTGTACGGTTTTCTTGCCAACGTGGTCGTCAAGGGCGCGCTGGTCAAAAAATATAACGCGCATTTCACATATGTGGACGACGTCAGCAAATACCGCGGGCAGAGCTACGTCGTCGTATCCAACCACGCTTCGCGCATGGACTACGTGTTTACCGCCCCGGCCTTCCTGCCGGACAGCTTCAATTTTGTCGTGGGCTACAACGAGTTTTTCCGCAGCCATCTGGCCATGATACTGCGCATGGCGCAGGTCGTACCCAAGAAGAACTTTGTGCATCAGCCCTACTCCATAAGGCAGATGATAAAGATTATACGCGCGGGCGGCCGCATCATACTTCTGCCCGAGGGCATGAGCAGCATATCCGGAGCCAATCAGCCCTGCGGACTGGGCAGCGGGCATCTTTTGAAGAACCTGGGGGTGCCGGTGCTCTATACGAAGATATCCGGCGGCTACCTCACCGCGCCCAAGTACAACCTCACCGACCGCATAGGCCGCGTGGATGTGGAGGCCGGCGTGCTCTTCACGCCCGAGCAGCTCGAGGGCATGACCCCGCGCGAGATCCAGCGCCAGCTCGACGAGAAGCTTTACCACGACGACTATGAGTGGAACAAAACCGCGCGCGTCAAGTTCGACGGCAAGGGCCGCATGGCGGAGAACATGCACCAGCTGCTGTTCTGGTGCCCCAAATGCGGCGGCATGCTTACAATGGAGAGCGGCGGAGACACCATACGCTGCAGGAGCTGCGGCAATTCCGCGCACCTTAACGAGTACTACGACCTCATACCCGACGGGGACAGCACGGTGCCCGAGACGCCGCGCGTCTGGTTCGACATGCAGCGCGAGGCGGTCAAAAAGCTCGTGCGAGAGCCGGGCTACACGCTCAGCGAGCACGTGCGGATAGGCTGCCTGCCCGCCGCGGGCTACCTCAAGAATCAGGATACGAGCGAGATAGTCGGCGAGGGCACGCTCAGGCTCGACGCCGAGGGCCTGCGTTTCGATGGTGTGAAGGCCGGGGAGGCATACAGCTTCTTCGTGCCCATAAAGAAGCTGCCGACCTACGGCATGTGCACGGATGTCAGCCGTTTTTACACCTTTGTCGACGGGGAGTTCACCGAATTCTACCCTGAAGGCGACACCACGGAGCTGTGGATGATGGCCACGGAGGAGATGCACAGGGCTCAGGGAGGGCTCTGGCAGGACTTCCCCTGGAAGACGCAGGAGGCGCGGAGCGGCACTTGACAAAGTCCGGCGCAGAGGATAAAATACGAGCGTTTTCTCAATACAGCGTCATCGGAGGACTGTGTATCGCAATACACACGGTCGGAAAAGATGTCGGGTGCGCCCGGTTATTCGAAATAACCGGGCGCACCGTCTGTTTAAGGCCGGCGAGGCCTGAGATATACTCAAAGCTTATATGGAGGACGGAACCTATGAACGGCAATTCCACAGAGCTGTTTGCAAAGACCCCGCCCGTAAAACTCTTTTTCCTGGCCTCTCTGCCCGGGGCGGTGAGTATGCTCGCGTCCGCGCTGTACCAGCTCTGCGACGGCATATTTGTGGGCCATTACCTGGGAGAGACGGCCTTTGCCGCGCTGAATCTCGCCATGCCCTTTGTAATCATAAACTTCGCCCTGGCCGACCTGATAGGCGTAGGCTCGTCCGTGCCTATTTCGGTCAGCCTGGGCAGGGGGCAGAAGCGTGAGGCGGACAACTATTTCACCTGCGCTACGGCGCTCATTATAATTTCCGGCCTGCTCATAGGTGCGGCGCTGTACATCCTCGCGCCGTCCCTGATGCGTCTCATGGGCGCCGGGGGCGAGTTCGCGGAGCTGGCGGGGCAGTACCTGCGCGTCTATGCCCTCTGCTCTCCGGTTACGACGATAATTTTCGCCGTGGACAATTTCCTCCGAATATGCGGATATATCCGCGGCAGCATGTGGCTGAACATACTCATGAGCACCCTGAGCGCCGGGCTTGAGTATCTCTTTCTCGGCGTGCTGGACTTCGGCATATGGGGTGCGGCGCTTGCAACCTGCTCCGGCATGTTTGTGTGCGCGGCCATCGCCTATATACCCTTTATACGCGGGAAGGCTCTGCTGCGTTTTGTGCGCCCGCGCTTTTCCGGCGCCATGTTCAGGCAGATTGTCGGGTGCGGCAGTCCGAACTTCCTCAACAACATCGCCGGACGTATAACGAGCATAATTCTCAACGCCATTCTTGTCAGGCTGGGCGGCGAGACGGCCGTGTCGGTCTACGGAATTCTTATGTACGTGGAGGGCTTCATACTTCCCCTGCTCTACGGCATGTGTGATTCGCTTCAGCCGGCGGTGGGATTCAACTGGGGCGCGCGCAGGTATTCCCGCGTGAGGGCGATAGAGCGCTGCTGCTTTACGGCGGCGGCTGTCGTTTCGCTCGCCTCGGCCGCCGCAGTCGCGCTGATTCCCGAGACCATAACGCGCCTTTTCGTGTCCAATCCGGCGGAAAATGTCCTGGACATGGCTGTTCCGGCCCTGAGGCTGTTTGCGCTTACGTATATTACGCGCTGGTTTTCCTTCGCCTCGCAGAGCTATATGCTGGCGGTGGAGAAGGCCCTTCTGGCCTCGCTCATTTCAATTTCCACCGCCCTTATATTCCCCCTGCTGCTCATAGCCGCGCTCTGGCCTCTGGGTCTCACGGGCATATGGCTGAACTTCCCGCTTACGAGCCTGCTGGCCGGCGCGCTTGCCGCCGTAATACTCCGGATAAAACGGCGGGAATTCTGCCGTCCGGACGCGGATTGACGGAAGCGGCCGGCCTGCGGCCCGGTTTACTTTATTACGTCCGTGATATTATCCGCCAGCTCGCCGGCGGCCTTGAGGGCCTTGGCAATAACATTCCCGCCCTTTTTTCTGGGAGCCATGAGCATGCCCATCGAGGCCCCGATTGCCATGCCCATGCCTACGCCTTTGAGAAAAGACTTGCTGTCCATGCTTTGCATATATATGCCTCCTTAAGAGATTTCAATTTAAGTCTGCGCAGGGGCGGGCAATTTTATGATTTGCCGGGAGCGGTAATATGTGTTATACTTATTGATTGTAATGCTGCTTTTTAAATCGAAAGGACGAGAGCAATGGCATACAGGGTACTTGCGGTGGGCGATACCGTCGGCTCGCCGGGACTTGAATATATACAGCGCAGGCTCGGCGCGATTCGCCGCGAGCTGAACGCGGACTTCATCTGCGTGAACGGCGAAAACGCGAACGTGGTGGGCGTCACGCCCAGACAGGCCGACGCCATACTGAAGGCCGGCGCCGACTGCGTCACGCTCGGCAACCACACCTGGACGCGCTGGGAGATACAGCCCTATCTCGACGAGGAGCCGCGCGTGCTGCGCCCGGCCAACTACGCGCCCCAGTGCCCGGGCCGGGGACTGGCCGTGTTCGACACGCCGGCCGGGGAGGTGGCGGTCATAAACCTCATCGGCCGCTTTACGCTCGACCCCAATACGGACAGCCCCTTCCTCACCGTGGACGCGCTGCTCGAGGACGTGCAGGCGAAGATGATACTTGTGGATTTCCACGCCGAGGCAACGAGCGAGAAGATAGCCATGGGCTACTACCTCGACGGGCGCGTCAGCGCCGTCTGGGGCACGCACACGCATGTGCAGACCTCCGACGCGCGCATCCTGCCGAAGGGCACGGGCTGCATAACGGATCTCGGCATGACGGGCCCCGCCGAGTCAGTAATAGGCATAAAGCCGGAACAGAGCATAGGCAAGTTCCTCGGCGACGTGCCCAGGCGCTACGAATGCGCGCCCGGTCCCGCGAAGCTGGAGGGCGCTCTTTTCACGCTCGATGAGAAGAGCGGCAAATGCCTTGAAGTCAGGGCGGTGAGGTACAAATGATACGAATTCTGCATGCCGCGGACCTGCACCTGGACTCGCCGTTCGACGCGCTCAGCGAGGAAAAGGCCGCGCTGCGCCGGCGCGAGCAGCGTGAGCTTCTCCGTTCGCTTGCGGGCATACGCGCCGAACAGGGCGCGCAGCTTGTACTGCTCTCGGGAGACCTCTTTGACAGCGACGCGTCCTGGGCCGAGACGGAGGAGCTTCTGAGCCTGACCCTCTCGGAGATGGCGGTGCCGGTGTTCATCGCGCCGGGCAACCATGACTATTACAGCTCCGCGGGCCGCTGGGCGCGCCTGCGCCTGCCCGAGAACGTCTATGTCTTTACCTCGCCGGATTTTGACGGCGTGGTCCTCGGCGAGCTGGGCGTGCGGGTCTGGGGAGCGGCCTTCACGGACAACTATTCCGAGGGCAGGCTCGGCGAGCTGCGCATACCGCGCCAGGACAACTTTACGGAGCTTGTCTGCATTCACGGCGAAGCCGGCGCGCCCGCGTCGCGCTATAACCCCATAACCGAGGCCGAGCTGGCCGCCTCCAACGCCGACTACGTTGCGCTGGGGCACAATCACAGCTTTTCCGGGCTCAGAAAAGCCGGCAATACATACTACGCCTGGCCGGGCTGCCCGGAGGGGCGCGGCTTTGACGAGTGCGGCGAAAAGGGTGTGCTTATTGTCGATGCGGAGCCGGGCTCGGTCAGGGCGAAGTTCATACCCACAGGCGCGCGGCGCTACGAAAAGCTGCGCGTCCCGGCCGGCGGGCTGGAGGATTTCCGCCTGCCGGACGGCGCGCAGGACAATATATACGAGATAACCGTGACCGGGGAGACGGATAAGGAGCCGGACATGGCCGCGCTCTATCGCGCGCTCGAACCCCGGGTGTTCGCCCTGCGCCTGAAGGACGAGACGCGGCTGCGCCGCGACGTCTGGGAGCGCGCGGGGGAGGACTCTCTGCGCGGGGTGTTCCTGCGCGTGCTGCGCGACAGGTACGGCTCGGCGCGTACGGACGCCGAGCGCGAAGAGATAACCCGCGCCGCCCGCTGGGGCCTCGCGGCGCTTGACGGCAGGGAGGAGGCGGAGCCGCTGTGGTAATCAAAAAGCTGCGCGCCACCTTCGGCTGCCTTGACGGCGACACGCTCGAGCTGCACGAGGGGCTGAACATAATAAACGCCCCCAACGAGAGCGGCAAAAGCACCTGGTGCGCCTTTATACGCGCCATGCTCTACGGCATTGACAGCGCAGAGCGCGCCAGGTCCGGCTACCTGCCTGACAAGACGCACTATGCCCCCTGGACCGGCAAGCTGATGAGCGGCAGCATGGAGCTCAGCCACGGCGGGCGGGATATAACGCTCAGCCGTTCGACCAGGGCCGCCAACGCGCCGATGCGCGTATTTTCCGCCACATATACCGGCACCGCCGACCCCGTTCCCGGCCTTGACGCCGCAGGCGCGGGCGAGCACCTCACCGGCGCGAGCCGCGAGGTCTTCTGTTCCAGCGCCTTCATCGGCCAGGGCGCTGCGGCCGTCACCGGCTCCGCCGAGCTCGAGCGGCGCATAGCCAGCGTCGTCTCCTCCGGCGAGGAGGAGGTTTCCGCCAGCGAGGCCGGCGAGCGCCTGCGCGCATGGCTGCGCAAGCGCCGCTGGAACCGCCGCGGGGCGATTCCCGAGCTCGAGCGTGAGATAGCCGGGGGCGAGGAAGCCCTCCGCCGCGTGGCCGACACAGTCGCAGAGCGCGACAGGGCGCGCGCAGAGCTCGAACGCTGCGGCGAAAACCTCGAGCGCCTCTCGGCGCGGCTCAGGGCCGCGCAGGAAGACGAGCGCAGCTCCGCGCGCGAAAGCTTCAATCGCTCAGGCGAGCGCGTAAGCGAGCTGGAGCGGAAATACTCCGAGGCCGTAAAGGCCGCGGCCGCGCGGGCGGCCGAGGCCAGGGGCGGCATATTCGGCGGCCTGGGCGCCGCCGAGGCGGCGCAGCTTGCCGAGAGCGAGTGCGAGCGCGCCGGGAAGCTCAGAAGCGCCGGCGAGGTCAGGCCCAGCCCGCTCTGGCCGGGCGTCTGCGCCGCGCTTGCGCTGCTCTTCACCGTGCTCGCCATAGCCGTGAGCCCGTTTGAGCTCATCGGCACGGCCGTGTTTGCGGCTCTCGCCGCCTGGCGGTACGGCAAATACTCCGGCGCGAAAAAGGCCGCGTCCGCCGCAATGGAGGAGTACAAAAAGCTCCTTTCCGACTACGGCGTCGCTTCCCCCGACGAGCTGCGGGAGCTGGCCGCCGGCTACGCCCGGCGCCGCGAGGCTGCCGACAGCGCCGCCGCGGCCCTCGACAGGGTCGGGGCCGAGCTCGAGGCGGCGCGCCGCGCGCGCCGCGCCGACGAGGGCCGGCTCACCGGCGCGCAGGAGAGCGAGGGCCTGCGCCAGCTGAGCTGGGAGCTCGCCAGCATGAACGCCCGCCGCGAGAGCCTGACGGCGCGCATCGCCGAGCTCTCCGGCGCGAT
>CALXGL010000054.1 GCA_944387825.1 uncultured Oscillospiraceae bacterium
TTGCCTTATCTCTCTCGCCGTACAGGTACAGGCTGCGCTTTATCATGCCGTTATACAGCTTGCGCCGCTTGCCGGCGCGGGCGCCGAGCAGCCGCTCAGCCTCCTCGTCGGAGGTCAGGAGCGCAAGGCGCCAGTCCGTCCCGCGCCAGGCCGCGCCGAAGGCGCGCAGCAGCTCCTGCGCCGCGGCCTTCTCACCCAGGCGCTCTCCGTAGGGCGGGTTCGTCACTATGACTCCGCCGTCAGTCCGGCGCTCGAACGCGCGCGCGTCGGCCACGGAAAAGCTGATAATGTCCTCCACGCCCGCCCGCGCGGCGTTCTCCCGCGCAATGGCCACGGCCTTCGCGTCTATGTCGGAGGCGTATATGCGGTAGCTGCCGCAAAACTCCCGCGCCCTCGCGCTCTCGCGCTCGTTCCTCCAGACCTCGCGCGGCACGGCGCCCCAGCGCTCCGCGGCGAAGTGCCGGTTGACCCCTGGCGCGCGGCCTCTGGCCGCGAGGGCGGCCTCGATTGCTATGGTCCCGCTGCCGCAGAAGGGGTCGCAGAACTCGCCCCTGCCCCTGTAGCCCGCTATGTCCACAATCGCCGCCGCCAGCGCCTCACGCAGCGGGGCCGCGTTGTGCGCGGGACGGTAGCCGCGCTTGTGCAGCGCCGTGCCCGAGGTGTCCAGGAATATGCGGCACTCGTCTTTATAGATGGAAAAGCGCAGCTTGTGCTCCGCGCCCGTCTCCGGCAGCCAGGCCAGGGCGTACCTCTCCCCCAGCCGCCTGGCCGCGGCCTTTTTTATTATCCTCTGGCAGTCGGGCACGCTGTGCAGCTCGCTCGCGAGGCTCCAGCCCTCCACAGGGAAGGCCGCGTCCCGCCCGAGCCAGTCCTCCAGCGGCAGGGCACGCACCCCCTCGAAGAGCTCCTCAAAGCTGCGCGCGGTAAACGCGCCCAGCTGCAGCAGGATGCGCTCGGCAAAGCGGGAACGTATATTGGCCCTCGCCAGCCCGGCCATGTCTGTTTCAAAAAATACGCGCCCGTTTTCCGGCGCGACGTTTTCCATTCCCATGTGCCGCAGTTCATTGCCCAGCGGGCCCTCCAGCCCGAACAGGCAGCTTGCGGCCAGTTTTATCTTCCCGGCTCCGGCCCCGTTGGCCATGCTGCACACTCCCCAATTTTCAATTTCTCATCAATTCAATAGAATACTATATTTTTTACCTCTTGTAAACAAGCTCTTTATATGCGCCACAGCTGTGGGCTTGTCAACGGCTTTTTAGATGAATTTTTCACAGAATCGGAGCCCTGTTTTTTGCTATTTCGTAGAACTTGCTGAAAACATATTGATTATTTCTGAACAATCCATTATAGTAAGGATGCGTTCATTATTTGTTCATTCTTTCGTGAACGCAATGTAAATGGTTCGGGCCGCGCTGCGCAGCCGCGGCGGGCATGAGAATATGAAAAGAGGGCATGCCCTCTTTTCCGTCTGGGTACCCAGACGGCCATTTGCATTTCCTGCTGATGAAAAACAGGCCGGAGGGCGGGGACCTTCCGGGCGCTCCCGGGCTGGTCTATGGCAGACGGGGCGGAAAGCTTGTTTTCATAAAACCATAAGAGAGGCACAAATTTTAAAGGAGTGTGAGTTATGGTAACCTTTATCATCGGTCTTGCCATCCTGTTTGTCGGCGCGGCGCTCTACAGCAAGCTCTGTGAGCACGTCTTTGGTCCCGACGACCGCAAGACTCCCGCTTACACGAAGGGCGACGGTGTTGACTATGTCCCCATGCGCGGCTGGAAAAACAGCCTCATAAACCTGCTCAACATCGCCGGCACAGGCCCCATCATAGGACCCATTCAGGGCATTCTGTTTGGACCTCTGGCCTTCATAACCATCCCCGTCGGCAACGTGATAGGCGGCGCCATGCACGACTACTTCAGCGGCATGATCTGCCTGCGCGACGGCGGCAGCCAGATGCCGGATATGATTAAGAGGTACTCCAACAAGGGTATCTACACGGTCTACAACATCTTCCTGTGCGTCCTGCTGCTCCTCGTCGGCGCCGTGTTCGTATACACCCCCGGCGACATAGCCGCCACTCAGGTCTTCGGCCGTTCCGGCAAGCCCGACGACTGGGCCACCTGGGTCATCTACGGCGTCATCTTCCTGTACTACCTGGTCGCCACCGTGTTCCCGATTGACGCCATAATCGGCCGCATCTACCCGATATTCGGCGCCATCCTGCTCTTCTCCGCCATCGGCGTGTTCGTCGGCATCTTCGCCAAGGGATATCCGCTGGTTGAGGTCTGGGAGCCCTGGATAAGCACCGTCGTCAACGACGCCGGAGAGACCATCACCATCGATTATCAAAGCTACTTCTCAGCAAGTCACTTCTTACCTGTCTTCTTCGTGACGGTCGCCTGCGGCATTCTGTCCGGCTTCCACTCCACCCAGACGGCAATAATCAGCCGCACCATGAAGAGCGAGCGTCAGGGCCGCACCACCTTCTACTGGATGATGATCCTCGAAGGCTTCATCGCCATGGTTTGGGCTGCCGGCGCCATGGGCGCTTACAACCTCGGCCTGCAGGCCTTTGACGGCAACGTCGCCACTCAGACCGTCGGCATCGTCTGCAAGAATATCCTCGGCCCTGTGGGCGGCATCATCGCCATCGTCGGCGTCATCGTGCTGCCTGTCACCTCCGGCGACACTGCGCTGCGTTCCCTGCGTATGTCCCTCGCCGACACCTTCCACCTCGAGCAGAAGAGCAACGGCAAGCGCATGATGCTCGCCGTCCCCGTGTTCATTCTCGTCGCGGCCATCATTGTCTGGGCCAAGTTCAACAGCTCCGGCTTCCAGACCCTGTGGCGCTACTTTGCCTGGTCCAACCAGACTCTGAGCCTCTTCGCCTTCCTCTCCATCTCCGTCTGGATGTTCGAGAACGGCAAGAGCAAGTGGGTATGGATCCCGCTTATCCCGGGCTGCTTCTACACCTTCATCTGCTCCTGCTACCTGGCCACCGCCGAGATAGGCTTCCACCTGCCCTGGAACGCCGGCTACATCATCGGCGTGGTCCTCGCGGTCGCCTACGTTGTGGCCGTCTGCGCCTACGGCAGCAAGCGCGCCAAGCGCGTGCTCCGCGCTCAGTAAATAATACCTTGCCCTCCGCGGCCCATAGAGCGCGGCGGGTATCCCAAAGAAAGCCGGTCTAAGACCGGCTTTCTTTTTTCCCTCGCGCGCAAATTGTCATAAATGCTGGAATTTGTCCGTTGTAAGTCCGCCGCGGCCGGCGTAGACTTTTATTGCGGAGCCAGCTCCGCAGAAAGGACGATACATATGGCCAGCAGGACACTTGCTGAAAACGCACAGGCTTTTGCCGTCAAACAGGCGCTCAAAATGCTCAGGCAGCCGCCGGAGGAATGTCTGCCCAAGCTCATAGACTGGGCCGTGAAGTTCGACACGGCCGGCGTGCTCAAGAACCAGATAGGCGGAGTCCGCGCCGTCCTTGACGACCCGAACTGGAGTAAATACATAAAGTCGCTCTGGGATGACATAGACGAGGGCGTCAGGCTGAAAATTTTTGAAAACTTCATTGTAAACAGCGCGCTCATAGGCATGGCGCGCCAGGAAAAGGTCAAGGCCGAGCACGGCTGCTCCGTGCCCTGGGCGATACTCATGGACCCGACCAGCGCCTGCAACCTGCACTGCACCGGCTGCTGGGCCGCCGAGTACGGCAACAAGCTCAACCTCACATACGAGGAAATGGACGATATCGTTAACCAGGCCAACGAGATGGGCACCTACATGTTCCTCTTCACGGGCGGCGAACCGATGGTGCGCAAAAAGGACATAATCAGGCTCTGTGAGGCGCACAACGACTGCGTGTTCTCCGCCTTCACCAACGGCACGCTCATAGACGAGGACTTCGCCGGCGAGATGCTGCGCGTCAAGAACTTCGTGCCCGCGATAAGCGTCGAGGGCTTCGAGGAGGCCACGGACGACCGCCGCGGCCGCGGCACCTACGCCGCCGTCGTGCGCGCCATGGACATACTCAAGCGGCACAGGCTGCCCTTCGGAATAAGCTGCTGCTATACCTCAAAGAACGTCGAGGTCATAGGCAGCGAGGCCTACTTCGACGACATGATAGCCAAGGGCGCGAAATTCGCCTGGTTCTTCACCTATATGCCCGTCGGCAGGAACGCAGTGCCCGAGCTGATGGTCACAGCGGAGCAGCGCGCGTTCATGTACCGGAAAATCCGCGAGTTCAGGCACACGAAGCCGCTCTTCACGATGGACTTCTGGAACGACGGCGAGTTCGTCGGCGGCTGCATAGCCGGCGCGCGCAGCTATCTGCACATCAACGCCGCGGGCGACATCGAGCCCTGCGCCTTCATACACTACTCGGACAGCAATATCCGGGAAAAGACGCTGCTCGAGGCCTACAAGTCGCCCCTATTCATGGCCTATCACAGGAACCAGCCCTTCAACTGCAACCATCTGCGGCCCTGTCCGCTGCTGGATAACCCGGACGCGCTCGCAAGGATGGTACACGAGTCCGGCGCGAAGAGCACAGACGTCGAGGCCCCGGAGGATGTGGACGTGCTCACGGGCAAATGCCGAGAAAAAGCGGAAAAGTGGGCCGTCAAGGCCGGCGAGCTCTGGCGCGAGAGCGGCCACGAGGCATAAATACGGCAAAAGAGGCCGCCCTATGGCGGCCTCTTTTATTTTACGCAGCGGCGCACGACTATCTCATGGCCCAGAATCATGAGCAGGAGGAAGGCCAGGAGGTAGCCGGGCAGGAGCGCGACGTCCGCGTGGTTCGCAATGAGCCCGAAGAGCGGCGGCATCAGCGTAGTGCCGACATAGGCGCTTGCCATCTCGACGCCTATCATGGACTGCGAGATTCCGGGGCCGAAATGCTCGGGCGTGGAGTGTATTATGGACGGATATACGGGCGCGCAGCCCAGCCCCGTGAGCAGCAGGCCCGCATACGCCAGGCCGGGGCCCCAGGGCAGGAACAGCAGAAGTACGCCGAACAGCAGCACGCCCTGCCCCAGACGTATCATGCCGTCGTCGCTTATCTTCATGGCCAGGAAGCCGCTCAGCGCCCGTCCCGACGTTATTCCCAGGTAAAACAGGCTCGCATAGTGCGCGGCCTCCGCCTCGCCCACGCCCCAGTGCAGCACGAGGTAGCTGCTGGCCCAGAGCCCGGCCGTGGCCTCAACCGCCTGATAGCTCACGAAGGTCAGAAGCATGGCCTTCGCGCCCGGCAGGGCCAGAAGGCGGCGTTTGCTTATTATCTCCGGCTTCGCCTCTTCCGCGCCGTTTCCGCCGCCGGAGCACCTTTTCCAGAGCGGCAGGCTTGCGAAAAGCCCCAAAGCGAGCGCGAGCTGGATGCAGCCTATGTACTGATAGCCGGCCGGCCAGCCGCGCCCTCCGCTCAGCGCGAAGCCCATGATATACGGCCCTATGGAGGCGCCCACGCCCCACATGCAGTGCAGCCAGCTCATATGCCGGCTCTTATAATGCAGCGCCACGTAATTGTTGAGCGCCGCATCAACGCTGCCCGCGCCCAGCCCGTAGGGCACGGCCCATACGCAGAGCGTCCAGAAGGCGCGGCTCCACGAAAAGCCGAAGAGCGCCGCGGCGGTGAGCAGCACGCTTATGGCCGTCACCCTGCCAGGCCCCAGCGCCCGGGTCAGCCTGTCGCTGAAAAGGCTGGAGACAACGGTACCTACGGATATTATCATGGACACCACCCCGGCATAGGATACCGGGACGGCGAATTCGGCGTACATGACCGGCCAGGCCGCGCCCAGCAGCGAGTCCGGCAGGCCGAGGGAAATAAACGCGAGATATATGACGGCTAAGAGCAGCGAATACATGGACAGACCTCTTGTTTTCAGGCTGCTAATATAATAGCCGCGCTCCGCGGGCAATGCAATTGTCAAACTGACCGAAACGCGCGCCGTCCCAACCGGCGCGAACGTGCTTAATGCGCAGGGCCGGAGAATAAAAAAGACGCGGCCGGACCGCGTCTTTGGGTTTTTGGCTTATTTGAAATACTCCACGCCGCCTTCGAAGATTGGCTGGTACTTGTCTCCGGGGACGTTGGCATAGAGGCCGAGGCCGCTGCGCTCCGAGTGCCCCATCTTGCCCAGCACCCGGCCGTCGGGGCTGGTGATGGCCTCGATGGCGAGGACGGAGCCGTTGGGGTCGTAGCGCAGATCCATGCTGGGCGCGCCGCCGAGGTCCACGTACTGAGTGGCGACCTGACCGTTGGCAATGAGCTTTTCCAGCAGCTCCGGCGGGCATATAAAGCGTCCCTCGCCGTGGGATATGGCCACGGTGTGGATGTCGCCGACAGCGCACCTGCTCAGCCAGGGGCTGAGCGTGGAGCACACGCGCGTGCGCACAAGCCGGCTCTGGTGGCGGCCTATGGCGTTGTAGGTGAGGGTCGGGCAGTCCCTGGTGGGCTCGACTATCCTGCCGAAGGGCACGAGGCCGAGCTTTATAAGCGCCTGGAAGCCGTTGCATATCCCCAGCGCCAGACCGTCGCGCCTGTAAAGCAGCTCATGGACGGCGTCGGAGAGCTTTTCGCGGCGGAAAAAGGCGTTTATGAGCTTGCCGCTGCCCTCTGGCTCGTCGCCGCCGGAGAAGCCTCCGGGTATGACCAGCATCTGGCTGCGCGCAAGCGCCGCCACCATGGCGTCCAGGCTCTCCTCGACGTTCTCGGGGCTGAGATTGCGTATGACCAGCACCTCGGGCTCGGCCCCGGCGCGGCGCAGCGCACGCGCGGTGTCGTACTCGCAGTTGGTGCCGGGGAAAACAGGTATCAGGGCGTGCGGTTTGGCGACGCGCACAACGGGCGCAATGCGCGCCCCGGCCTCATAGCTGAGCGGAGCGACATGCTCGGCGGCCTGCTCGGGCGTGCTCAGGTGCGGGTATACGCCCTCAAGGCGGCCCTCCCAGGCCGTCTGTACCGCCGCCATATCCACGCTCTCACCCGCGGCGGCAAAGGCGTACTCCGCCGTCACCGTGCCCAGCGTCTCGCCGGCGCTGCAGCCGGGTTCTAGCTCGAGGATAAAGCTGCCGAAGCTCCAGCCGAAGAGACGGCTTTCGTCAAAGGCGGCGTCGAGCTCAAAGCCCAGGCGGTTACCGAAGCACATCTTGCAGAGGCCCTCCGCCACGCCGCCCACGCCCACGGCCCAGGCCGCGAGCACCTTGCCGCCGCGCATCAGGGATTCTATTTCGTCCCAGAGCGAGAGCGTGGCCTCCGCGTCAAAGGGGTCGGCGCTCATGAGGGCTACGCGGCTGCCCGCGCGCTTGAACTCCGGGGAAACCGCCTGCGAGGTCTTTCCCGCCTTGACGGCGAAGGAGACGAGCGTGGGCGGCACGTCGAGCTCCTCGGAGCTGCCGGACATGGAGTCCTTGCCGCCTATCGCGCCGGCGCCGAAGGCCAGCTGGGCGTCCAGCGCGCCGAGCAGGGCGGCAAAGGGCTTGCCCCAGCGCTCGGGTTCCGTGCGAAGGCGCTCGAAATACTCCTGGAAGCTCAGATACACGTCCTCGTGCCCGAAGCCGCTCGCCACCAGGCGCGCGATGCTCTCCGCCACGGCGAGATAGGCCCCGCGATAGGGGTCCTGCTCGCTCACGCGCGGCTCAAAGCCCCAGGCCATTGCCGAGCAGGTGGCCGTCTCACCGGCAACGGGGACTTTAGCGGCCATGCACTGCGCGGGCGTGAGCTGGTATGCGCCGCCGAAGGGCATCACTACCGTGCCCGCGCCGATGGTCGCGTCAAAGCGCTCGGCCAGGCCGCGCCTCGAGCAGCACTCGAGCGAGCCCATGAGGCCGCCCAGCTTCCCGGCGAGGGTTCCGGAGACGGCTGGCGAGGCGTCGCGCACGTCCATCGCCGGCACCTTGACCGCGGCGTGCTTCTCCGCGCCGTTCGTGTCGAGGAAGGCGCGCTCTATGTCGCAGACGCTCTTCCCGCGCCATCTCATGCGCAGGCGCGGCTCGGCAGTCACCACGGCGACGGTGGCCGCCTCGAGGTTCTCCGCCGCGGCGGCGGCAAGGAATCTCTCCTCGTCGGACTTGGCGACGACGACGGCCATGCGCTCCTGGCTCTCGGAAATCGCGAGCTCGGTGCCGTCGAGGCCGGCGTACTTGCGCTTTACGCGGTCAAGGTCTATCTCCAGGCCGTCGGCCAGCTCGCCTATGGCGACGGAGACGCCGCCCGCGCCGAAGTCGTTGCAGCGCTTTATCATGCGCGTGACCTCGCCGTCGCGGAAGAGGCGCTGGAGCTTGCGCT